>NZ_JAASUI010000004.1 GCF_014224155.1 Listeria cossartiae subsp. cossartiae
TGTTCAGTTTTCAAAGGTCAGTTTCTTTTGCTGCGAAAGCGTTTTGTCCGCATCAGCAACGTTTATAAATATACCAATATTTTTGCCTTTCGTCAATACTTTTTACAAAGTTTTTTTAATAAAGATGAAAAAAGATTAATTTAGTGTATAAATTGGTGATTAAATAGAGCTTTTAAAACATTATGTTGTATAAATTTGCATTCCTTTTTCTTCAAACTGTTCTTGTAAGACTGGATCTATTTCTTTTCCGGTGATGATGGAGGAGATTTCGTCTAGGGCTGCGTATTTGTATAGAGAGATACGGCCGAACTTGGTATGATCTGTTACTAGGATGACTTCATCGGCTGAGTGGAGCATTTGTTGTTTGGCCGGGATTAAGTATTCGTCGTAATGCATTAGGCCTTTGTCGATGTCGAGTGCTGGTGTGGTTACGAATGCTTTGTGTACGTGAATGCTTTGCAAGGTTCCACTTGTTATCATGCCATTAAGGATGAATGTTTCTGGATAGATAACACCGCCTGTTACGATTACTTTGGACGGAGAGAAGCGCATAATGGAAGCTACGTTGATATCATTTGTTATGACGGTTAGCTTGGAACGGTCTTTTAGTGCTGTTGCGATGTGCCCGGTTGTTGTTCCGGCATCGAGGATGATTGTATCGCCATCTTTGACCATTGTGGCTGCTAGTGTGGCGATGCGTTGTTTTTCTTCGTAGCGCACTTCGCTTCGTTTCTTCCAGTTGGGTTCGGAAACTACTTTTTCTTCTATCATAACTCCGCCGTGGGTTCTTTTTAGTTTTTTGTCTTTTTCTAGTGAGGTTAAATCGCGGCGAATGGTTGCTTCGTGGACTTCAAAATGTTTAGCTAGTTCGCTAACGGTTGCTATTTTGCGACTTTTGACATACTGGACGATGGCGCGTTTTCGTTCGATAGATAGCATTTCTTGCCCTCCTTTTGTTTAACTATATGGTAACTCCAATGGAAGAAAATCGCAAACAAACAAAAAACCTTGGAGCGATTGGCCCCAAGGTTTGGAAATGAAAATTAGTCGTTTAAGCGTTTTTCTAGTTCTGCTTTTTTGTCTTCGAAGCCTGGTTTGCCTAGTAATGCAAACATGTTAGCTTTGTATGCTTCTACGCCTGGTTGGTCAAATGGATTTACGCCATTTAGGTAACCGCTGATAGCTACTGCTTTTTCAAAGAAGTATACTAGGTAACCGAAAGTATAAGCGTCTAGTTCTGGTACTTCTACAACAAAGTTTGGAACTTCGCCGTCTGTATGCGCTAGAAGTGTTCCTTCGAATGCTTTTGTATTAACGAAATCAACTGTTTCGCCTGCAAGATAATTTAAGCCATCTAAATCTACGTCTTCTTTATTGATAGTTAAGTTGTGGCGCGGTTTATCCACTTTGATAACTGTTTCAAAAAGATTACGACGTCCGTCTTGGATATATTGACCGATAGAGTGTAAATCTGTGGAGAAGTTCGCGCTGGATGGGTAAATACCTTTTTTGTCTTTACCTTCACTTTCGCCGAATAATTGTTTCCACCACTCGTTGAAGTATTGCAAGCCTGGCTCATAGCTGATTAGAAGTTCTGTTACTTTGCCTTTACGGTAAAGAACGTTACGAGCTGCTGCATATTGGTATGCAATGTTGTTTTTAAGTTCTGGTTTGTCGAAATCTTTGCTTGCTGCTGCTGCTCCGTTCATTAGAGCATCAATGTCAACGCCGCTAACTGCGATTGGAAGTAAACCTACTGCAGTTAAAACGGAGAAACGTCCGCCAACGTCATCTGGAACAACAAATGTTTCGTAGCCTTCGTTGTCAGATAGCGTTTTTAGAGCACCTTTTGCTTTATCAGTTGTAGCGTAAATGCGTTTTTTCGCGCCTTCTTCGCCATATTTTTTGATTAAAAGTTCTTTGAAAACACGGAAAGCGATTGCTGGTTCTGTTGTTGTTCCGGATTTAGAAATAACGTTAACAGAGAAGTCGCGGTCGCCAACTACTTCAATAAGGTCATGTAAGTAGGAAGAACTGATGCTATTTCCCGCAAAGAATACTTGAGGTGTTTTACGCGCACCTTTTTCAAGTACATTATAGAAGGAATGATTTAATGTTTCGATTGCAGCACGTGCTCCAAGGTAAGAACCACCGATACCGATAACGATTAATACTTCTGAATCGCTATGGATTTTTTCGGTTGCTTTTTTGATACGAGCAAATTCTTCTTTGTCGTAATCTGTTGGTAAGTTAATCCAACCTAGCGCATCGTTACCAGCACCTGTACCGTTATGTAATGAATCATGAGCTGCTTTTACTGCTGGTTCAAGATAATCAAGTTCGCGTTCTTCAAAAAAACGGAGCGCTTTGGAATAATCAAATTTAATATGTGTCATTATTTTCCCTCCAAATTTTAAAAAAGTTTCTTTACTAACTTTATATCAATCAGTGCTTTTTAGCAAGGCTTGACCTTGTGAAATTTGAGCCTTTTTGAAAATTAGGTATAGTTTTCATATAAGACGCCCTCGCTTCGGACCAGTTCGTTTAATGATAATTGGTCTACAGCTAATAGATCGTCTGCTAGCGGAATGGGTACCCACTTTACGCGAAAAGCATTGTCCTCGTTCGGAGCGAGCATTGCATCGCCAACTGGTTTTGCTCGGAAGACAAATGTACAAACGTGCTCCCATGTAGCACGCCGCTCTTTGCAATGTAAAATTGACTCTATTGCTATATCGATATTTGTCTGCTCCTTTACTTTGCTTGCGAGTGCTTCTTCCATCGTTTGATTCGTTTCCACATGCCCGCCCGGAAACGCCCAAGCTAGGTTGCGATCCCTTACCACTAGTATCTCGTCTTTCTTTTCGTTATATACAAATGCCTGCACATGAATAGATCTTTTCACGAAAATCCCCCTTTTGACTAATTTATACTATTGAATAAATAGAAAATTACTACTAACTATTCCCTTTTTCTAAAATTTTAGTCAATTAAATTTATCAGCCTAGCTATTTACCCCGAAAAAGGGCTTGATAACTCGGCTGATAAGGGGTTTTATTTATCTGCTTTTTTAATCCATTCTTCTAGTTTGTCACGTAAAGTGTTAAAACCTTCATCATTTTCGCTAGATGAAACTGGTTTCTTTTTAGCTGGTTGTTCTTTTGGTGCTTCTTCTGTCGCTCTAATAGAAAGACTGATTTTATTTTTTTCTTCGTCAATATCTAGAATTTTCACTTTGACTTCTTGTCCTACTTCTAGAAAATCATGGATATCTTTGACGAAACCATGCGTGATTTCTGAAATATGAACTAAGCCTTGTGTTGAATTATCTAGTGCTACAAATGCGCCGTAGCTTTGAATTCCTGCAATTTTGCCAGAAACTACATCTCCTACTTTGAATGTACTCATCCTCATTCCTCCTACTTTCAACCTTACAATATTTTATAAATTATAACACTTAGGCGAAACTTTAACAATTATTCTAAATCCTTCTATAGCGAGCTTTCGAGGTGCCATTCGTGCTATAATTGAGGCGAATTAATGAGAAGGAGCGTGACATATTTGAGTCAATTTGATGAAGTCATTCCGCGTATTGGAACTAATTCAGAAAAGTGGGATGGGGCAGAAGAATTATTTGGCAGAAAAGGTATTATTCCGATGTGGGTAGCGGATATGGATTTCCGTGCGCCGCAACCTGTACTTGATGCGTTTCAGCGTCAAATCGATCATGGGATTTTTGGTTATTCCACGAAGTCAGAAGCACTTGTCGAGGCTGTTATTGATTGGAACAAGGAGCAACACCAGTTTGAAATCGATCCGAGCACGTTGTTTTTTAATGGGGCGGTTGTTCCGACAATTTCGTTAGCGATTCGTTCTCTCACCAATGAAGGTGATGCGGTTCTAATGGTTTCGCCGATTTATCCGCCATTTTTCAATGTAACGAAAGCGACCGAACGAAAAGTGGTTATGTCGCCACTTTTATATGAGAACCGTCAATATCGAATGGATTTTAATGATTTGGAAAAACGGATGAAAGAAGAAAATGTGAAATTGTTCCTTCTATGTAATCCGCAAAATCCTGGTGGTCGTTGCTTCACCAAAGAAGAACTTGTGGAATTAGCGAAACTATGCGAGAAATACCAAATTCCGATTGTTTCGGATGAGATTCATGCCGATTTAGTGATGAAAAACCATAAACACGTGCCGATGATGGTTGCGGCGCCATTTTATCAAGATCAAATTATTACTTTGATGGCTGCTACGAAAACATTTAACTTGGCGGCGATTAAAGCTTCCTACTATATTATTACGAATAAAGATTACCAAGCCAAATTCGCCGCGGAGCAAAAGTACGCTACGACTAACGGGCTCAATGTTTTTGGGATTATTGGTACAGAAGCGGCATACCGTCACGGGGCGCCTTGGTTAAAAGAGTTGAAAGAATATATTTATAGCAACTATGAATATGTCAAAGCAGAACTCGAAAAAGAAGTGCCCGA
This sequence comes from Listeria cossartiae subsp. cossartiae, assembly GCF_014224155.1. Taxonomy (GTDB): domain Bacteria; phylum Bacillota; class Bacilli; order Lactobacillales; family Listeriaceae; genus Listeria; species Listeria cossartiae. Next base: position 4,500 of record NZ_JAASUI010000004.1, read on the forward strand.
AGTTGGCGTGACGGACTTAGAAGCAACTTACTTGATGTGGCTTGATTGCCGCGCCCTTCCAAAAGACGAAAAAACAATTTACAACGATTTAATCGAAGCTGGTGTCGGTGTCCAAATGGGTTCTGGTTTCGGTCATTCTGGTAAAGGGTTTGTTCGTTTCAACATCGCCTGTCCAAAAGAAACATTGGAAAAAGCCGTGAAACTTCTGATTCAAGGCTTAAAAAAATAATTTTCCTGAGAGGAACTAAGTAGCAATTACTTAGTTTCTTTCTTTAGGAAATTGAATATAGCTTTGGTATACTATTCTTTGGAAAGTGAAATAATGTGCATTTTCCGTTTACATAAATTTAAAGGAGTTGGTATAACCGATGTTTTTAGGGCTTCGTGAATTAGTTTATTCTAAGTTGCGCTATATTTTAGTAACAGGCATCATGGTCTTAATTATGTTACTATCGCTTATTTTATCTGGGCTGGCAAATGGCCTTGCTTATGATAATGCTTCATCTGTCGCAGATAACGGGGTTCCATATTATGTTCTCAGCAAAGACGCCCAAGACAAATTATCAAGATCGCAGTTCCCAGAATCTAAACTCGCTGACGTGAAAAAAGATGCGAACGTGAAGGACGCTGCGGTACTTGGACAATCGATGCAAACTTTAAAACGGGAAAGTGACAGCAAAAAGTTTAGTGTAGCACTTTTCGGTATTCAACCAGATAGCTTTCTCGCTCCAAAAATTTCCGATGGAGCTAACATACAAGTGACAAAACCTGACGAAATCGTTGTTGATTCTTCCTTAAAATCAGACGGAATCAAAATTGGCGATGTTTTAATGGATGATATTTTAAATAGAGAATTAACAGTTGTCGGCTTTACGGAAAACCAAAAGTACAGCCACGCCCCTGTTGTTTATATTAATATCGCAACTTGGCAAGAAATCAATCCTGTTTTATATCACCAAAAAATCCCGCAAACAAGCACCATTGCGATTAAAACAGACGATCCTGATAAAGGAGTAACCCTTTCGGATAAAGATTTAACGACGATCGATCATAAAGCATTTTTAAATCAAATTCCAGGTTATTCCGCGGAGCAAATGACGCTTAATATGATGATTTTCTTCTTAATCATTATTGGCGGATTTATTTTAACGGCATTCTTCTATGTAATGACGCTTCAAAAAACAACGCAATTTGGTATTTTGAAAGCACTTGGAACGAAAACAAGTTACTTAGTGAAAAGCATTATTACCCAAGTGGTGATTATTTCGATTATTAGTATTTTAATTAGTGTCGGTGTAACGCTGATTTTACCAAGCATCATGCCAGCAGCGATGCCATTTAGATTAAGTCCGATGACGATTGCACTTTATAGTGGCTTGTTCTTCCTAGTTGCCCTATTCGGCGCACTTCTATCACTTAGACGAATCGCTAAAGTAGACGCACTAGATGCTATTCGAGGAGGTGACGAATAATGGAAACTCTATTATCTTTTGAGAAAGTGTATAAAGATTACCCGTCCGGTCCTTCAATTATTCATGCACTGAAGGAAACCAATTTCGAAGCGAAAAAAGGCGAACTAATCGCGATTGTTGGTCCGAGTGGTTCTGGTAAAAGTACGCTGCTCTCACTGGCTGGAGCACTTTTAACACCAACTGGCGGAACGATTTCTATTAATGGCAAATCAGTCGGAAATCTATCTTCCAAAGAACAAACCGCGCTACGCTTAGAAGAAATCGGCTTTATTTTCCAAGCGGCTCATCTGGTTCCTTACTTACATGTCAAAGACCAAATCAGTTTTATCGGAAAAATGGCTGGGAAGAGTGCGGCGGAACTTGAAAAAGATACGGCATCGCTTCTAAGCCAACTTGGTATAAGTGATCGTGCAAATTTCTATCCAAAAGATTTATCTGGCGGTCAAAAGCAACGTGTCGCTATTGCTCGCGCGCTTATTAATCAACCTTCCGTTATTTTAGCCGATGAACCAACAGCGAGTCTTGATACTGAAAGAAGTCGTGAAGTTGTCGAGCTTATCCGTAATGAAGTTGTGCAAACTAGTCGAACTGCGATTATGGTAACACACGATGAACGTATGCTAGATTTAGTCAACCATGTGTATCGTATGGAAGACGGAATTCTTACCCAAGAAAGCTAAAAAACCTGCGTGGCTTAAATGCCACACAGGTTTTTTTACTGTTTATTTTTGGAAGCCGTTAATTAGATCTAATGCTTGGCCTAGTACTTTTTCACCGTTCATTGTACCGTATGCTGCCATGTCGATTACATCTACTGGAATTTTCCCAGCAGCTAGTTCATCAACTGTTTTTTTCTGATAACGCACTTGTGGTCCTAAAAGTACTACGTCTGCATCGTCAATTAAGTTACTTACTTCAGCAATGGAGTATGCTTCAATTTCGCAAGCTTCTCCGCGATCTTCTGCTGCTTTACGCATTTTTGTTACTAAAAGGCTTGTTGACATCCCTGCCGCACATACTAAAACAATATTTTTCATCGTAATCTTTCCTTTCAGATTAAGGCTGCTTTTTTTGTACACTCTTATTATAACTACCTTTAGCTTTTTAAACAAGTAAACTACTGGGGGCTGGAGAAAATAATTAAAAATGCGAAAAACCATTGCGATTTCACGGAAAAAGAGCGATAATAGACAATAACTTTATCCGAAAGGTCAGAAAATTTTGCATCATTCGAAAACAGCACTTTCGGAAGCTAAAAAATTCAGATCAGGAGTGTGTTGCATGAAAGTAATTAAATTTGGCGGAAGCTCTTTAGCATCGGGGATTCAATTAAATAAGGTTTTCCAACTTGTAGCGGAGGATCCTGACCGAAAAATCGTCGTTGTTTCTGCTCCAGGAAAACGATTCAAGGAAGATACCAAAGTGACCGACTTACTAATTGACTGCGCGGCAAAGGCACTGCTTGGTGAGGATACGAGCGAATTGTTTGAGGCTGTTATTGCTAGATATGCCGGGATTGCGCTTGATACGGGAATGAGCGATGTAGTTATTAAGCAAATTCGCGCGGACTTACAAGCAACCATTTCGTCTGATAAAAGCGATCCAGATAAATTTTTAGATCGTATGAAAGCTAGCGGCGAAGATAACAACGCGAAATTAATCGCGGCTTATTTTAAATTTAAAGGCTTAAATGCACATTATGTTAATCCAAAAGATGCTGGTTTATTCGTAACCGATGAACATGCAAGTGCGCAAGTTTTACCAGAGTCTTATGACCATTTATTTGCACTTCGAGAACGTGAAGGCATTATTGTTTTCCCAGGATTTTTCGGTTATACGAAAGACGGAGAAATTAGCACGTTTTCTAGAAGTGGTTCTGATATTACTGGAGCGATTGTGGCGAATGGTGCGCAAGCTGAGTTGTACGAGAACTTTACTGATGTTGATGCGGTTTACGCGGTCAATCCCGCTATCGTGAAAAATCCGAAGAAAGTACTTGAGCTTACTTACCGGGAAATGCGCGAACTTTCATATGCCGGCTTCTCTGTTTTTCATGATGAAGCTTTAATTCCGGCGTTCCATGCGGGGATTCCGGTGCATATTAAAAATACGAACAACCCTGATTCTTGTGGTACGCGTGTTGTTCATGAACGCGAAAATAGTAATGGCCCCGTTGTTGGGATCGCTAGTGATGACGGCTTTTGTAGCATTTATATTAGTAAATATTTGATGAACCGGGAAATTGGCTTCGGGCGGAAAGTGCTGCAAATTTTGGAGGATGCTGGGTTGAACTATGAGCATATGCCTTCGGGGATTGATGATTTAACGATTATTATTCGCGAAAATCAGTTTGGCGAGGATACAGAGCGGACAATTATGTCTCGTTTGAAAGAGGAATTAAATGCTGACCAAGTGATTATGCAGCATGGGATTTCACTAATTATGGTTGTTGGTGAAGCGATGCGCCATAACGTTGGGATAACTTCGCGCGCTTCGAAAGCTTTATCCGATGCGAAAGTGAATATTGAAATGATTAATCAAGGCTCTTCTGAGGTGAGCATTATGTTTGGCGTGAAGGAAGAACAGGAAAATACGGCCGTTCGCGCTTTGTATAATGAGTTCTTTTCAGAAGTATTGGTTTAAAATAAAACAAGTTTTTCATCCTGATGGCTGAGAAACTTGTTTTTTGTTATTTATCGGCTTCTCCTAGCAGATAACTTTTGCTTATTACGTCAATAATATGATCGTAAGTGCTGATACGGTAATGGGTGAAGTCTTGGCTGTTGTAATCAGTTCTTATTTTTACTCGTTCGTTTATTAAATCGGAATCCTCAACTATTTCGAAATTGCTTTGGCTGGTTAACCAACTTGAACTCCATTTGCTTTTTTCGTAGGTATCGAGTTCGGTTGATGAGTAGAAAATGAGGCCTTTAAAAATCATCTTTAGGAAGCTGCTTTCTTCTTCGAGATCAATTTCTATGGTTAATGTGAGTTGGTCAGGGGTTTGGTGCAAACTTGTGAGCCATGTTTTGTCTCGGCCGTAGATTAGTTGGTTGTTGATTTTTATTGGGTGGGATGTTTCCATTTGATTCAAGTCCCCTATCTGTAATCATTTTTAGTTAATTATCCCTTAGAAAAGAGCACTTTCCTATTGTAGAAAAAGTGCTCTTCATTCATTACTTAATATTAATCTTCTCAATCACAACATCATTCACTGGTTTGTCTTGCATGCCAGTTGGTAGGTTGGCGATTTCGTCTACTACGTCCATGCCTTCGATTACGTGGCCGAAAACTGTATGGCGTCCGTCTAACCACGGGGTTCCGCCTTGTTTGTAAGCTTCGATAACTTCTACTGGGAAGCCAGCTTGTTCCATTTGGCCAAGCATGTCAGCGGGCATATCTGGTTTTTGAACGATGAAGAATTGGCTGCCGTTTGTGTTTGGGCCAGCGTTTGCCATGGATAGAGCTCCGCGTAAGTTGAAAGCTTCTGTAGAGAATTCATCTTCAAAAGATTCGCCCCAAATACTTTCGCCACCAGTACCGCGGCCGTCTGGGTCGCCACCTTGGATCATGAATTCAGGGATGACACGGTGGAAAATAAGGCCATCATAGTAGCCGTTTTTGGAATGCGTTACAAAGTTTTCTACTGTTTTTGGAGCAATTTCAGGGAACAATTTGATGCGGATAGTTCCGCGATTTGTAATCATTTCTGCTTCGATTTCGTTAGGTGCCACTTCTTTTGATAATTGTGGGTAAGTCATATTGTAAAAACTCCTTCTTTTGTTTTAATTTATTGTTTACTAACGTAGCCAAATAATAAGCAAATTAACAACGACAGCAATCAGATACAGTACTAGTATAACAGCTGAAACCCAAATGACAATTTTTTTAACCAAAAATGCACATCCTTCACTTTATTTTTCATTCGCTACCTTTTATTCTATAATGAAAAGGACAGTTTTAACAATAATACGAATAGAGATGATTCTTTTATGACAACTCGAACACGGAATTTGTACATCTTAATGCTGGCAAACTTGTTGATGTCAGCCAGCATGACAATGATTATGCCGTTTTTATCTCTCTACATCGAAACATTTGGCGATTACAGCAATGCGTATGTGCAAAGATGGGCCGGTTATATTTTTGGCGTAACATTTTTAATTGCCTTTATCTTTTCGCCGATTTGGGGGCGGATTGGTGATAAGCATGGGTATAAAGGGATTTTGATACTGACTTCGGTCGGTTTGTCGGTTTGTATTTTTTTGATGGGATTTGCGCATTCTGTCACTTACTTGCTGATTTTGCGGATTTTCATGGGAGTTGTAACTGGTTTTATTGGTGTGAGTAATGCCTTTATTGCGCGCCAAACGCCTCGGAATGAAGCTGGGAAAATTCTCGGTACGCTTCAACTTGGTGGTGTGACTGGTATGCTTTTCGGTCCGTTGATTGGTGGCGCGATGGCGGATTTATTCGGTTTTAAGGATACATTTACGATTACGGGGATTGCGATGATGGTCGCGGCTTTGATTGTCGCTTTTGGTGTCAAAGAAATTCGGACTGAGGAGCAAAAAGAAGCGGCCAAAGTGGTCTATTCTCGTCGTGCGGTATTGAAACAAATTTTCACGCTGCGAGTTCTGTTTACGGTCATGGTCATTACTGCGTTGATTCAAATTGCGAACTTTAGTGTTCAGCCACTGCTTGCGCTTTATGTAGGAGATATGACAAAATCGGATAATATTGCGTTCTTGTCGGGGCTGGCTTTTTCCGCAACTGGATTTGGTAATTTAGTGATGACGCGGAAATGGGGGCAGCTCGGCGACAAATATGGGTATGAGAAAATACTGAATATCTTGTTGATTATGGCGGCAGTTTTTGTCATTCCGCAAGCTTTCGCGACCAATCTTTGGGTATTTATCTTCTTCCGCTTTTTATTCGGGATTGCGATTGGTGGGATGGTGCCTTGTACGACGGCGTATATCCGGCTTGCCGCTCCTGGAGTTATGCAAGGTGAGATGCTAGGTTACAATCAAAGTGCTCGTTTTCTAGGCAATGTGATTGGACCGATTCTTGGTGGGACGCTCGCTGGTTTCACAGGAATCCCGAGCGTGTTCTTATTTATGAGTTTTATGTTTCTTGTGGCGTTTTTCATTTTGCTTTATGCGCTTCGTTCCGACCGAAAACGGCATGTGAACGTCGATTAAACTTTCTCAAACCTGAGATTTTTCTTGGGTTTGTTTTTTTGTTCTTCCTATTTAACTGTTTTTTAAATTTGCGTAAATTGATTTATAAAGTTAAGTTTCCTGCCTTTTTTTCAGATAAAAAAGTATGTTATAATAAAAAATATAAAAGTACGGCGTTTATTTGGGTACTCGTGAATAGTAAGGTTGTTGAAATTTGATGAGTTAGCCTGATTTTCTAGAATTTTAGTTATGGCTATGTTTCATTAAATGTAAGTACTTGCTTAAAAAATAATGGTTTCCTGTTTTTATTTTCACATTTCCAGGATGAGTTTCCGTATAAAAATTCTTCGAGGAGGAGCCGATTTTGTCATTTCTTCATCTAGCAATTGTTCTGCCATTTATTGTGGCGCTGCTAATTCCACTTTTTTACCGGTGGACGAAACAAGTTCATACTGGCTGGTTAGTACTTCCAATTCCAGTGATTTTGTTTATTTACTTCTTAACATTTATTCCAAAAACGATGGACGGGGCTACGATTGTTTCCATGCCTTGGATTCCGCGACTTGGGATTAATTTTACAGTAGTAGTAGATGGGCTTAGTTTGCTGTTTGCGCTACTTATTACTGGGATTGGTTCGCTCGTTACCTTCTACTCTATTTATTATTTAGGGAAAAAGAAAGAACGACTTAGCAATTTCTATACATTTTTATTTATTTTTATGACGGCAATGCTTGGGGTTGTCTTGAGTGATAACTTGATTGTGCTGTATCTGTTCTGGGAGCTAACTTCGATTAGTTCGTTCTTATTGATTGGGTATTGGTATCATCGTGAGCGTTCGCGTTACGGGGCTCGTAAGTCAATGATGATTACGGTTTTCGGCGGATTAATGATGCTTGGCGGATTTATTTTGCTGCATATTATGAGCGATTCATTTTCTATCCGGGCGATTATTCGTGATGCGGATGTGATTAGTAATAATAGCTTATTCATTCCCGCGATGATTCTTGTCTTGCTCGGCGCATTTACGAAATCTGCGCAAGTTCCGTTTCATATTTGGCTGCCGGATGCGATGGAAGCACCTACTCCGGTTAGTGCCTATCTTCACTCGGCTACGATGGTTAAAGCTGGGATTTATATTGTGGCTCGGTTTACGCCACTGTTCGCGAGTTCGGGTGTCTGGTTTTGGACGGTTTCACTCGTTGGGATTACGACCCTTTTCTGGGGTTCACTTAATGCCACGAAGAAAAATGATTTAAAAGCGATTTTGGCTTATTCCACGATTAGTCAGCTCGGCCTCATCATGGCGCTTCTTGGTGTCGGGGCTGCCTCGCTTCACTTTGATACGCTCAGTGATGATATTTATGTGATGGCGATTGTCGCGGCTGTGTTCCATCTATTTAATCACGCAACATTTAAAGGTAGCTTGTTTATGATGGTTGGGATTGTCGATCACGAAACTGGCACGCGGGATATTAGACGGCTTGGTGGTTTAATGCGAATTATGCCAATTACGGCGACGATTGCGTTTATCGGAACGTTCGCGATGGCTGGGATTCCACCTTTTAATGGCTTTTTAAGTAAAGAAATGTTTTTTGAAAGCATGGTAAATATTACGCAATTGCAATTGTTTGATGCAAGTACTTGGGGCGTTCTGCTCCCAGTTGTCGCATGGGTTGCCAGCGTGTTTACGTTTGTTTATAGCATGATTATTTTCTTCAAAACGTTTACTGGAAAAGTGAAACCTTACTTATTACCGAAAAAACCACATGAAGCACCATTCGGACTGCTTTTACCACCGATTATTTTATCGATTTTCGTGGTTGGGATTGGTCTTTTCCCTAATTTAATTGCAGAGCCGATTTTGGAACCTGCTGTAAGAGCGATTGTTCCTGGACTCTCAACTGATTTTTCGATTCATATTAGTTTATGGCACGGATTTACGCCAGCCTTATTAATGACGTTTGGCGTTGTGGCAGTTGGAATTGTCTTGTTCCTTACACATAAATACTGGAAACCTTGGATTACAACCCGTGTTCCAAAAGCACTGCGAATTGGGAAAACGTATGATAATGGGATGTATTATTTGGAACAAGGTTCGTACCGAATGACAATGTTTATTATGACTGGTTGGCTCCGGACTTACTTGAATTATATGTTATCAGCCTTTATTTTGATGATGGCTTCGGTCATGATTTTCACGCAGGCACTTGATTTCAATTTTTCGAGTATGACGAAAGTGACGGTTGTTGATTTTGTTTTAGCGGCAGTAATTTTAGTGACGTTGGTTGGGATTGTCTTTTCCAAGTCGCGAATTACTTCGATTATTTTACTTGGAGCAATGGGATATACAATTAGTATTTTCTTCGTTATCTCTAGAGCGCCTGACCTTGCTTTGACGCAACTTATTATTGAAACTATTTCCGTTGTGCTTTATCTACTTGTGTTTTATCACCTTCCTCAGTTTAGTAATATTGAGGAAAAGCCGAAATGGTTATCAATGAAGACATTTTTGAGTATCGGGGTTGGTGTGATTATCACGCTCGTTTCCCTTTCAGCGTATAATACGACATTTTATGATTCGATTTCGAAATACTATGTGGATAATGCGTACGTGGAAGCAGCGGGACGAAATATTGTTAATGTTATCTTAGTGGATTTCCGTGGCTTTGATACGATGTTCGAAACGGCTGTACTTTCGATTGCGGCGATTGGAATATACGCGATGATTAAATTACGACTGACGAAACGAGGTGAGAATGATGAAAACGAATGACGTTCTACTGAGAAATGTAACGAAAGTAGTAGCTTTCATTATTTTCTTATTCTCGCTCCATTTATTCTTTGCAGGACATTATAATCCTGGCGGCGGGTTTGTGGCTGGACTTACAACGGCTGGCGCAATTACATTAACACTACTTGCTTATGATACAAAAACAGTTGCTAGTATGCTTAATATCAATACGATTATGCTTACTGGAGTTGGGCTTGTATTCGCCCTCGGTACTGGGATGATTGGGATTTTTACGGGCGACCCTTTCTTAACGCATAAATTTGGTCATGTTGATTTGCCCATTTTAGGAGATACTGCGTTACACACGGCGACTTTGTTTGATCTTGGGGTTTACTTAGTTGTTGTCGGTGTAACACTTACGATAATTCAAACGATTGGGGAGAGTGACTGATGGAACTATTAATGTCTATATTAATCGGCTTGATTTTTGCCGCTGCGGTTTACTTAATTCTCTCTAAAAGTTTGCTACGGATTATTATTGGAACGGCTGTCCTAAGTCACGGTGTCAATTTGCTTGTACTTACGATGGGCGGTTTGAAAAAAGGGCGTGTGCCGATTCTTGGTACGCCGGGGTCAGGAACATACAATGACCCCCTTCCACAAGCACTTATTTTGACTGCGATTGTTATAAGCTTTGGTGTAACTGCCTTTTTCCTTGTTCTTGCTTATAGAGCGTATCAGGAGCTTGATAGCGAGAGTGTATCCAAGACGAGAGGACATGAAGCCGATGATGAATAATATAATTTTAATGCCGATATTGATACCTTTCCTTGGAGCAATTACGTTAATGCTACTGCCAAAACGAGTCATCGTTCAACGGGTATTCGCCCTTATTTTTAGTGGCATCTTGGTTGTGGCAAACCTCTTCCTTGTGTTTTATATTCGCGAAAATGGAATTACGACCTTGAATATTGGTAACTGGGCAGCTCCTTTTGGGATTACGATGGTTGGTGATATGCTAGCTGTCTTGCTTACAGCTACAACGAGTATTGTTTTATTCTGCGTGATTCTTTATTCTTTTTATACGATTGGGAAACCGCGGGAGAAATTTCTTTATTATCCAGCGATTCTCTTTATGATCGTTGGGGTAAATGGTTCGTTTTTAACTGGTGATATTTTTAATATGTTTGTGTTCTTTGAAGTTATGCTGATGGCGTCTTATGTGTTACTTGTCATTGGTGGGACACAGATTCAACTTAAAGCAACGATTAAATATTTGCTGATTAATGTTGTTGGTTCCGGATTTTTCGTTGTGGCGATTGCGCTACTTTATTCGATGATTGGAACGCTTAACATGGCAGATATTTCGCAAAAAATTACGGACTTAAATGGCGCGAATACTGGAATGATAAGCGTTGTCGCGGTTCTGTTCTTGTTTGTATTCGGACTGAAAGCAGGATTATTCCCGCTTTACTTCTGGCTTCCAGGGTCTTACTTTGCTCCGCCGATTCCGGTGCTTGCTTTGTTCGGTGGACTTCTGACAAAAGTTGGGGTTTACGCGATTATTCGGACATATACGCTATTCTTTAGTTCACTGACTGACTTTGTTGTTCCGCTGCTTGGGATTCTCGCGATAGTGACGATTATACTTGGTGTTATTGGGGCAATTAGTTATTATGATATGAAAACAATCGTGATTTACAATATTATGATTGCGATTGGTGTTATTTTATTCAGTGTTTCGATCATGACACGCGAATCGATGACTGGTGCTGTGTTTTACTTAATTCACGATATGATTATCAAAGCCGCCCTCTTCCTTATTGTTGGGATTGTGATGGCGATTACGGGATACTCTAGCGTGAAAAAATTCAGCGGATTGATGAGCGTGAAGCCTTCGCTCGGTTGGATTTTCTTCATTGCTACTCTTGGTCTTGCAGGAATTCCACCACTTAGCGGATTTATCGGAAAACTGCTGATTGTTGAAGGAGCTTTCTCAGCTGGTCAAATGGTCGGCGGAATCATCATTTTACTATCCAGTTTATTCGTCCTTATGTCTTTAATCAAAGTCTTTACAAAAGGCTTTTGGGGCGAGAAAAAAGGCGTATTCAATTTACAAATTCCGTATAAAAAAATGCTTGTGCCGGTAGTTATTCTACTTGCGATTTCAATTGGTTATGGTGTGTTCAGTAATGCAATTTATCCGTTTATTGAACAGGCGGTTGACCCACTTGTTGACCCTTCTGTTTATATCCATGCGGTGATAAAGGAGTGATAAAAGATGGCTTTTCAACTTATTCTTAATATAATACTTGCTTGTTTGTGGATGTTTTTGGAGTCATCGTTTAGTTTTGCAACATTTATCATCGGCTTTATCATCGGGATATTCTTGCTATTCTTTATGCGACGTTTCCTCGGGTCGAGATTTTATCTTTTCCGGTTATTTGCCCTTATCAAACTGGTTTTCCGCTTTTTACATGATTTAATTGTTTCTACGGTTCATGTAAGTCGGATTGTTTTAAAGAAAGATATGAACATTCGACCGGGGATTTTCAGATATGATACGACGCTTGAGACGGACTGGGAAGTGACAATGCTCGCTTTACTGATTACATTAACGCCCGGAACGCTTTCGATTGATATTTCGGATGATTATAAAGCAATCTATGTTCATTCGCTCCACGTTCCAAATATCGAAGAAGAAATTGCGACGATTCGTAAGTCTTATGAAGGCGCGATTATGGAGGTGTTCCACGGATGATTATTCAAATCGCTTTATCCATTGGTTTACTTCTCTATTCGATTTCAACTTTCTTATATCTTTACCGAATTTTAAAAGGACCAACTACTTCTGACAAAGTGGTAGCGCTAGATTCTATCGGGATGAACTTGGTGGCAATTGTTGCCCTACTTTCGATGTTTTATGATACACATGCCTTTTTGGATGTTATTTTGCTTATTGCGCTTCTGGCGTTTATTGGAACGGTTTCCTTTGCCAAATTTATTGAGAAAGGAAAGGTGATTGATCGTGAACGTGATAATTGAGATTATTATTTCTGTGATGATTTTAATCGGCGGTTTGCTTAGTATTCTTGCGGCAATTGGTGTTATTCGCTTGCCTGACGTATACACTAGAACGCATGCTGCCGGAATTAGTAATACATTTGGCGTTAGCTTGCTTCTATTTGCGACGGTTGGTTACTTTTTCCACTCAGGTGAAGGTTTTAATGCGCGAGTACTTCTGGCGGTATTGTTTATTTTCTTAACAACGCCAGTAGCTTCTCACCTAATTAACCGGGCTGCTTATGATACCGGGGTTCCACTAGCGATTCGAATTCGTGACCAATTGCGTTCAGTGAAAAAAGACGATATCAAGAAAAAGAAAAGTCTTATTATTCGCCAAGAACAAATTGAAAAAGCGCGTCAAGAGCGTGAAGAATTGGAAGAGCGAATGGAATGGGAACGACGCGAAGAAAAAATTGATGAGCGTGAAGATCAAGAAGAACAAGAACGTGAACGCGAGGAACAAACAATTGAAGAACAGTCTGATGATTCCGAGCATGAAATCATCGAACAGGATGAAAGTGAAACAGAATCAGACGACGATAAAACAGAGAAATAAAAGAAGCATGGCGCGAGTTGATATTTTAAACTCTGCCATGCTTTTTATTTTCGTTTCTTTTTCACTGCAATCGTACATCTGCTAATACAGATTAATTTATCGTTTTCATCGGTAATGTTGATTTCCCATACTTGGGTACTTTTGCCAAGGTGAATGGCTTCTGCGGTTGCGGTTATGAGTCCCGCTTGCTTCGACGCTAGGTGGTTGGCGTTAATTTCTAAGCCAAAGACAATTTCATCAGGAGCAATTGAATTTGCAGCACCAATACTTGCGGCATGTTCTGCTAACGCAACGGAAACTCCACCGTGCAAATAGCCAAATGGTTGATGGACTTTTTCTGTTATTTCTAATTGGATGACCGCTTTTCCTTTTTCTACTGAAACAATTTCTATACCAATAGTTTCTTGAAATCCCATAAGTTCCCTTCTTCCTGAATTTGATTTATACTTTATTATATAAGAGTTATTGGAAAAACTCTAGAAAAGGTTTTTAACAATCTCATTGTGGTAAAATAAGAGTAGACTTTTTGACAGGGGAGATTTGATGTCGATATTTACGAATACACCATTAATTGCATCTATTATTGCGATAGTTTTTGCCCAGGTGGTAAAAGTTCCGATCCATATTTTAGTTTATCGGAAATTCAATGTCGGGCTAATGTTTTCCACTGGTGGCATGCCTAGTTCTCACTCGGCTGCTGTAACTGCTTTAATGACTACTCTCGCAATTGAATACGGACTGGATTCGCCTTATTTCGCGATTGCTGTTGTATTCGGGATTATTGTGATGTTTGATGCGACTGGCGTTAGAAGACAAGCCGGCGAACAAGCGGTTGTTTTAAACAAATTAGTAACGGATTTCCAAGAGTTCGTGGAACATGCCAAAGGACTTGCGGCACCTGAACAAGAAGAAAAAACGAAGCATTTAAAAGAATTACTTGGTCATAAACCGATGGAAGTTTTCTTCGGGGCAGTGACCGGGATTGTGATTGGCTTTATTTTAGAAATATTTATGTAAATGAAAAGTTGACTCCTTGTAGTCAGCTTTTTTTTTGTCGTTTGTTTACAGCTATACGTTAAAGGGAAAATCATGCTATCAATGGATTTTTACAAAGGGGCTGACTTCGGTGAAAAAGGTAACATTCATTTTTGGCGTTTATACGTTTATCCTCGGAATCTTAGTGGGGATAATTGCCGCTTTATTTTTAGCAATGGTTCACTTTGCCACGACATTTTTATGGGATTACCTTCCTAATCAGTTTGATTTTTCATGGTATTATCCTCTACTAATTGGCTTGATTGGTAGTTTTTTTGTAGGGATGGTTCAACTGAAACTTGGCGACTATCCGCATTCAATGCATGATAATATTGCCGAAGCGAAAAAAACTGGGCGGATGGAATACCGTAAAGTTCTGCTTCCTACGATACTTAGCGCTTGGATTATTTTAACATTTGGAGCGAGCGTTGGACCGGAAGCTGCTTTAATTGGGATTGTTGGTGGTGCGACAACTTGGATTATTGATCATTTAAAACTATCTATGGCGCATAAAGAGGAACTTGTTAGCCTAAGCGTTGGTGCGATTATTTCTAGTATTTTCCATGCGCCGTTTAGTGGGCTAGCTGAAGAAATTGACGAAAGTAGCCAAGCGCGAAAAATCCCTAAAAACTCTAAATTAGTGTTATCGCTGCTCATTTCCTTTAGCGCGCTCGGATCTTTCCTTTGGCTAAAATCCTTTTTAAAAATGCCGGCGAGTATTTTTGCAATTCGGCTGCCTGATATGGGATGGTCTTGGTGGTTTATTTTACTTTTTATTCCTACAATCATTCTCGGCTGGCTCTTTAGCGTTTATTTTCAGCAACTCCAAGTCTATATTGGGAAAGCAGCTTCTGTGATTAAAAATAAAATGGTCGCAGCTATTATCGGCGGTTTGAGCATTGGTTTATTTGGTATTATTTCATCATTTATGTTATTTTCCGGCGAACATCAGCTAATCGAATTAACGACTACTGTGCAAAATTATTCGATTCCCTTTTTACTTATTATCGCACTATTAAAACCTGTTTTGGTCGCAATTTGTTTAGCAACCGGCTGGAACGGTGGCGCGATTTTCCCAGCAATTTTTACAAGTACGGTGATGGGGTACATAGCAACATATTGGATTGATGGATCGACTGGATTTTTAATTACTGTATTTGTGACTGCTTGTTGTACGAAAATCGTTGGTAAACCTGTTCTAACTGCTTCAATTCTATTGTTTATTTTCCCGCTACAATTTTTCCCGTTTATTCTACTGACAGCTTTTATCGTTAATAAAAATTGGTGGGCTAGCATTAGAAAAATAGCTCGAGCATAATAAAAAAAGCAGAAATTCGGAGTGAATTTCTGCTTTTTCGTCAAGAACAATCCCAATTATACAAAATGTTGGAAAAGTCCCGATTGATTAAATCTTGCTTATTAATAAAGAAGTTCCCGACACCACAGTCGCCCCACATGATCGCCATTCTACTTTCATCAAAATCCTCAGATGCTAATTGGAATAAAAGTGTGTCATGGTGTGGATTTTCTGAATACATCCGCGGGTCTTCTTGGGTGAAAAATGGATATCCGCCAATTTGACTACATTCTTTACCAAGTTGGTATAATGCTTCAGATTTATCTTCATCTTCCGCAAAAATTTGGTCCGCTAACTCATAAAAAGTGCTTCCAAATTCATTTTCGAAATCAAAGCTATCTTGTAATAAGATTTGGTCCGATACTAGGCCAGTAATTTTAAACTCGCCGTTTACCACTGGGTAAAAATCACTTTTTGCCACATCTTCAAAAAAGGCATCTTGTTCTTCGACAGTCAAACTTTCGCTTCCTAGGTCATCAAAGAAAAACACCCGAAAACCTTCTTGGCTCGTTGGATTTTCAAAATCAAGTCCATATAAATCATCCTGAAAATCCACATAGAAAGCAAGCAAACCAAATTCCGGATAATTTTCCATTTGTGGCATTTCCGAAAAATTAATTTGCGCTAATAGCGAAAGCGGCTTGCCTTCTTCGGTCACCGGATAGCCTTGTTCTTTCGGCAAGTAACCTCGCCCACCAGCTTTACTTTGCAGCAATGACAGCGTGCCCGCATTTTTAAAGCTTAATTCTATCCGCTCTTTCTCTGTTTCTAAAAATCGTTCTGCCCATTCACTAGGAAGTATATCAAAAAGTTCTTCCATGATTTACCTTCTTTCTTTTTTGTAACGTGGTTCTTTAACAATCCCAGTTAAAAATAACATTCGAAAAATCCCGATTAATTAAATCCTGTTTATTAATAAAGAAGTTGCCGACTCCACTCATGCCCCACATGATATTTATTTCGGCACCTGGTTCTTCACTGTACTCACTATCTAATTGAAACAGCAATGTGTCGTGATATGAGTTTTCTGTACGTATGCGCGGATCTTCTTGAGTGAAGAACGGAAAACCACCAATTTGGCTACTATATGTTGCAAGGTCAAATAACTCATTCGCTTTCTCTTCATCATCACCAAAAATTTGCTCCATTACGTCATAAAAACCACTACCAAATTCCTTTTCAAACTCTAGAATATCATTCATTAAAAGTTCTTTCGTTACTCGCCCAGCAATCTTATACTCACCTTTAACAACAGTATAAAGGTCCGATTTATCAATACCTTCAAAATATACATCTTGCTCTTCCGCAGTCATGCTCACTCTTTCTAAATCCTCAAAGAAAAATACACGGAAACCATTTTGCTCTGTTTGATCATCAAAATCAAGACCATACAAATCACTCTGATAATTAACATAAAAAGCGAGCAAGCCAGACTCTGGATAATGTTCCATTTTTGGCATTTCCGCAAAATTTATTTGTGCTAAAAAGGAAAGCGCCTTGCCTTCTTCATTCACTGGATACCCTTGTTCTTTTGGCAAATAGCCCCGTCCACCAACTTTGCTTTCTACTAAAGAGATCGAGTCTCCAGTTGTAAAGCTCAACTCAATACGTTCTTTCATTGTATTTAAAAATTTCTCTGCCCACTCGTTAGGAAGTATCTCAAAAAGTTGTTTCATGGACGTACCTTCTTTCAGTTTTTCTTCATTATAACATAACAAAAAAGCAATATCTGCACTAACAGATATTGCCTTTAAAAGTCTTATTTATAAAATTTAAACTTACCTTTACTTGCTAGAACGCCTGAACCACCAATAAGTAGTAGCGCGCGGTCATCAATGACTTTTTTCATAACGGAAGCTGGGTAGCCTTTCAAGTTTTTACCGAAAACGACACCAATTGCATCATTATCGCCTAGAGAGCAGACCGTTCCTTTTTCATGATAAACAAAGTCTTGTAGATCTGTTTCGCCGTTAACTAATTTAGCTAAGTTCACTGCAGCCACATCGGCTTGTTGCATGGCGATTTGGGCAGTTGGCGGGAATGGACGGTCGTTTGCTGGGTTGATGATGAGTGAGCAGTCACCAACAATTAAAATTTCTTCGTTACCAGGAACGGTTAAATTGTTGTTTACTTTCACACGACCACGACCAGCTTCAAAACCGGATGCTTCAATCACGCTATTTCCACGAACACCAGCAGCCCAAATAATCGTTGCTGCTTTGATTTCGCGAATTTCATTTTCACTTTCGGCATATTTTACGCCGTCAGCTGTAGCCTCTTTGACTGGTTTACCGACATGGAATTCTACGCCGCGATCTTCCAGTACACCCACACCATAATCAACGAGTTTCGCATCAAATTGTGGTAATACTTTTGGAGCAGCTTCCATGCAATAAATGCGCACTTTTTCGCGTGGTACATCATATTGTTTCACTAGTTCTGGAATGCGATTAGTTAATTCCCCAAGAAACTCAATTCCAGTAAAGCCAGCGCCACCAACGATAATTGTTAATAATTCATCGCGTGGGTCTGTTTTCCATTTTGCAAATTGCGCTTCAATGTGCGCACGGATTTTTTTAACGGATTCTACACTTGTAATAGTGAAGGCATATTCTTTCAAACCACTGATGCCAAATGTTTCTGCTTCTGACCCAAGTCCAATTAATAAATAGTCATAGCTGATATCGCCATTTGCATCTAGTGTGACTGTTTTTTCGTCTTTATTAATTTTTACGACCGTATCTTGGATAAATGTCGTTTTCGTATTGTTAACGACTTTGTCTAATGGATACATTAATTTTTCTGGTTCAATTGTTCCAGCTGCTGCTTCATGTAACCAAGTCGTTTCGTGGTGATAGTCATTCTTATTCACTAGAACGATCTCGGCTTCCAAGTTTCTTTGTTGTAACTTGCGTAAAGTTTTTAGTCCCCCGTATCCTGCTCCGAGAATGACAATTTTTGGTTTACTCATCTGTTATCACATCTACTTTCCCTTATATTTTTCTTCACAAAAAAAATTGCATTAAGAATTTCTTACTGCACCTATGTAGATTGCGCTAAAAATCTACTGCAAACAATGAAAAAAGCGAAAATGGTAAGTACCAATATATTCCCTATTTCACAGCTTACAAACTATATCATAGACTTTTTAACTTTCATTTTCAAGAAAGCGAACTCAAGCGTTTAAGCTTCTTTGGAGCATGGTTCAAGTGGTATACGATTTTTTTCACAATAAAGCTCTGAGATGGCTTGGTTTTCGCAAAAATCTTTTATTTGCGGCATAATTGGTCTAGTTCATTTTCGTGCTTTTTTCATTCGTGCAATCCCGTAAACATTCTTTTTCAACAATATATGCTAAAATATGCTTATTGCAACTTTAGGGATTTCATAGGGAAATTAGGAACTAGGGGGTGATGTATTTTGGATGAAAAAACAAAAATTTATGATATCACGATCATTGGTGGTGGACCGGTTGGGCTATTTGCTGCTTTTTATGCCGGAATGCGCAATGCGAGTGTGAAAATAATAGAAAGTTTACCGCAATTAGGTGGACAACTTTCCACGCTTTATCCTGAGAAATATATTTATGATATTCCAGGCTATCCTTCTGTTCGCGCACAGGAACTTGTTAACAATTTGATTCAACAAATGAAACCATTTGATCCGACCATTGCGCTAGAGGAAGCTGTTCAAAGCGTGGAAAAGCAAGTCGATGGCACATTTGAAATCATCACGAAGAAAGATACACATTATAGTAAGGCGATTATTATTACTGCTGGAAACGGCGCATTCGAACCAAGACGTCTTGACCTTCCAGAAGCAGAGCAATACGAAGGCAAGAATATTCATTACTTCATTAATGACCTTAGCCGTTTTTCTGGTCGCCGCGTTGCTGTTTGTGGTGGCGGGGATTCTGCGGTTGACTGGGCACTCATGCTTGAAAAAGTGGCAAGTTCGGTCGCAATCGTTCACCGTCGTAATGCGTTCCGTGCGCACGAGCATAGCGTGAACAATTTAGAAAAATCATCTATCGCGATTAAAACACCATTTATCCCAACCGAAGTACTCGGTAACGGTGATAAACTGACGCATATTACATTGCAAGAAGTCAAAGGCGATACCACCGAAACGCTCGAGATTGACGATTTCATCATTAACTACGGTTTCGTTTCTTCGCTTGGTCCGATTAAAAATTGGGGCTTAGAGCTAGAGCGCAACTCGATTATCGTTAATTCAAAAATGGAAACGAGCATTCCAGGCATATACTGCGCAGGTGATATTTGCACTTACGATGGCAAAGTAAAACTAATTGCGACCGGTTTTGGTGAAGCTCCAACAGCCGTCAATAATGCGATGAATTTCATTGATCCAAAAACACGCGTACAACCAATGCACTCCACATCATTATTCGAATAACAACCAAAACCACGAGGCGACTTGTGGTTTTATTTTTTACTCACCGGGAAAAGTTCTTTGTAGATATTTTTTAGGAGGAGATTAGCAATGAATGTACTCGTAATTGGCGCAAATGGCAAAATCGGTCGGCATTTAGTTGAAAAACTTGCTATGGAAAAAGGCTTTTTTGTCCGAGCGATGGTTAGAAAAGCTGAACAAGTAAGCGAGCTGGAAAAACTTGGCGCAAAGCCGATTATCGCCGATCTAAAAAAAGATTTCAACTATGCTTATGATGAAATTGAAGCAGTCATTTTCACAGCTGGTTCTGGAGGTCACACGCCCGCTTCCGAAACTATTAACATTGACCAAAACGGTGCCATTAAAGCCATTGAAACCGCCAAAGAAAAAGGTGTGCGCCGGTTTATCATTGTTAGTTCGTACGGCGCCGACAACCCAGAAAACGGCCCCGAATCACTTATCCATTATTTAAAAGCCAAACAAGCAGCCGATGAAGCGCTGAAACAAAGTGGACTTGATTACACCATTGTCCGCCCAGTTGGCCTCTCAGATGATCCAGCCACTGGCAAAATCGCTGAAGTTTCTGGAAAACCTAAGACAAACATCCCGCGAGCTGATGTTGCCAGTTTTATCAGTGAAGCTTTAACCGAGAAAGCTAGCTTCTACAAAACCTACACCATCGAAAGCGGCGACACGCCAATCAAGCAATTTTTCAACTAATAAAAAGCGATGAGCTCTCATTACGAGCCTCATCGCTTTTCTCTATATTAAAACGGATTTTCTTCCAAAAATGTATATATATTCGCAACCAATTCTTCCGCCGTTTCTCCGCGAACCACTTCCCCGTCCACTAAAGCAAACAAACTCGTCGCGCATAAATCACAATATGTCAGACAATCATATTCAATCACGTCTAAATTATCATCCGCATCTAATTTCGCAAACACAGCATCCGCCCCACTCGCCAAATTATTCACGCAAAATTCCACAATCGGATTCATTTCCCATTGCCTCCTAAACTGTTACATTGTTGCCAAGTAACCACGGTCGGTCATTACTTGATAAATATCTTTCAACCGAGGATTGCCTTCTGCGATAATTTCACCGTCAACCACAATCACTGGATACATATAATCTTCATCGACAATTTTATTCGCCATATCCGCTAAACTAGTTTCATTCGGCGGATTAAAAATATCGACATACTCCACCACAAAAGGCTGCCCAGAAAACTTCCGACCAATCGCAGCACGAAGCCATTCCTCTGTTTCCTTCGAGGATGGCGCTCCGACACAACTAGCACAAATTGTCGTTGAACCATACACATATAATTTCGCTTCATTTACCATCACGCTTCACCTCATTATCATTGTACAAAAACCCACCGGAAAAAGCGACTAAGCTGTTTCACGAAGCATAACTATTAAACTTTATGAATTTTTATAAAGATATGAATTGACACGAATTTACAGATATATTATAATATTTCCAATACATTGCTAATCTTTAAAGCAGTAGTGTATTAATATGATAAACCAAATCCCGGTTGTACCCGTGATTTCACGGTCAACATATAAGTAACACTCCCTTTAACAATCGGGCGCGCAACCCGATTGTCTTTCAACCTTACCAGTTGAAAGAGCACGTTCCTTTCTGAGCCTTAGGAACGTGTTTTTATTTGGCCCGTTCGAAGCAAAGCGAGTTACGGGCCAAATATGCATGCGAGCGCAGCGAGCATGTAATCCTTCCAGAAACCTGCGCCCACCACACAACCTGTCCTCCCCCATCCAAATCCATCCACCATCAACCGACAACCCACATTCCCATTCGGCCGTTCGAAGTGTAACGAGTTACGGCCCAAATATGCATGCGAGCAAAACGAGCATGTAATCCTTCCAGAAATGTGCGCCCCCACACAACCTGTCCTCCCCCATCCAAATCCATCCACCATCAACCGACAACCCACATTCCCATTCGCCCGTTCGAAGTGTAACGAGTTACGGCCCAAATATACATGCGAGCGCAGCGAGCATGTAATCCTTCCAGAAACCTGCGCCCACCACACAACCTGTCCTCCCCCATCCAAATCCATCCACCATCAACCGAAAACCCATATTCCCATTCACCCGTTCGAAGCAAAGCGAATTACATCCCAAATATACATACAAAAAAACTCATTTTTCAATATTTTCGAAAATTTTTAAAGCCTAACAACTAATTTATATGCTCTATATATTCAAAAACCCCCTCTCCACATCGCTCATCAAAACCAAACCCTCTCTCCCACCTACATTCCCACCCTAAAAAAACTCAAAAACAAATATGTCCAAATTTTGAACTTCACTCTATTTCCAATAAATTTCTTTTAAAAAACCCATGATTTCTCGAGAACCCACATGATATTATAACTTTGTTTAGAGGTATATTCGTTTCAAACTACATTTCCCAACTAATTTTTGTTGCTGAAATAGTCCGTTTTAACGAATAACTAATTACGAATACATTCAAAAAAAGGAGGAAATTAGACATATGCAAAAAGCAATAAAAATAATGTTAGTTTTATTTTTAATCACAACCGTATTTTTACCTTTTAGTAATGTACGAGCAGCATCAACTGATGTAGTAAATATCCCGGATCCATATTTAAATGAAGGTCTTAAAAATATCATAGGAAATCCGTTCTTAACAGAATTGACTGAAGCAAACCTTGAGACGATTACTATAGCGGATATTTCCTATATGTATAGTTCACCTGGGTATCCTGTCACTGGGTTAATTAGAGATTTAACTGGACTCGAAAAAGCAGTCAACATGACCAATTTATATTTTTCAAACCAAACAGAAATCACCAATTTAAATCAGATTAAAAACTTACCTAATCTGAAAAAAATCGTTGGTGTTTCTACTGGATTGAATGATATTAAAGCTCTTGGCGAGATGCCAGCACTCGAAGAATTAGAACTAGGCGGGGATTATATCACTGATTTCACTCCCTTACTTGAAAAAGAAAACTTAAAATCATTTTCTTATAACTCGTATGCTTGGTTAGATCCAGCATATCATCAAATCAATAATGAAGAATTCACAAAATTTGCAAACCTCAAATCACTTGAGAAATTAGATGTAACTTGGAATAATATTAGCGATTTAGCAGCATTAACTGCAAATGATCACATTACAAACTTAAATCTAAGTTACAACAAGTTCACTAATGTAGCTCCAATTGCTACGATGAAAAAACTTAAAGTCCTTTATTTAAACAATAACAACCTAACTTCCATTGATTCGTTAAATACACTAAGAGGATTATCTATTGCTTACGCTGATAATAATAACATTACTGATTTAAGTAAGTTAAAAGATTTTTTTGAAGGCATGGATGTCGTTGGAGATTATAAAGGTTTACAAGTTAATAGCCAAACTATCACACTTCCAACTATTAATATTAAAGAAGGGGCAACAGCTATTTCAAATAACCCTACTTTAGATATTGATGGCAAAGAAATGCCTATTTCTAGTATTTCTGACGGTGGAACAGTATCGGCTGATAATAAAACAGTCTCTTTCTCTAACTTACCAATTGGAACGAAGACTGTGACTTACAATGCGACATTCACAGCTACTTCCGCTAAAGGAGTACCGCTTAGTTACTCTCTTAAAGTATCACAACCAATTACGGTATCCGAAAAAACCAATTCATCTGTAAACGTATTTTACAAAGATGAAAATGGCAATGAATTAGCTGCAAGTGAAACAATTTCTGGTAAATCCGGAGAAAATTATCAAACAACAGAAAAAACAATTACTAACTACACATTAAAAGAAATTGAAGGCCAACCTTCAGGACAATTTGGCGATAGTGATACAACAGTCACTTACGTTTACGAAAAAGCAGATGGTGCACCCGTTACCGTGAAATACGTCGATGGCGATGGCAATGAATTAGCTACTTCTGACACATTGAACGGCAAAATTGATGCTCCTTACCAATCTACAGCCAAAAGCATCACTGGTTGGACAGTCAAAACGACTCCTACCAATGCTAATGGCGTATTTACAAACACTAACCAAACAGTCACTTATGTGTATGAAAAAGCAGATGGTGCACCCGTTACCGTGAAATATCTCGATGGTACTGGCAACGAACTAGCTACTTCCGACACACTGAATGGCAAAATCGACGCACCTTACCAATCTACAGCGAAAAGTATCACAGGTTGGACAGTTAAAACTACACCTACCAATGCTAATGGCGTATTTACAAACGCTAACCAAACAGTCACTTATGTGTACGAAAAAGCGGACGGTGCTCCCGTTACCGTGAAATATGTCGATGGTACTGGCAACGAACTAGCTACTTCTGACACATTGAACGGCAAAATTGACGCACCTTACCAATCTACAGCGAAAAGTCTTTCTGGTTGGACAGTCAAAACGACTCCTGCCAACGCTAATGGCGTATTTACAGATACTAACCAAACGGTCACTTATGTGTACGAAAAAGCAGATGGTGCTCCCGTTACTGTGAAATATATCGATGAGGATGGCAACGAATTAGCTACTTCCGATACATTGAACGGCAAAATCGACGCACCTTATCAAGCCACAGCGAAAAGTCTTTCTGGTTGGGTAGTTAAAACGACTCCTGCCAATGCTAATGGCATATTTACAGATACTAACCAAACGGTCACTTATGTGTACGAAAAAGCAGATGGTGCTCCCGTTACTGTGAAATATCTCGACAGCGATGGCAACGAATTAGCTACTCCAGATACATTGAACGGCAAAATCGATGCTCCTTACCAAGCTACAGCCAAAAGTCTTTCTGGTTGGGTAGTTAAAACGACTCCTGCCAATGCTAATGGCGCATTTACAGACACTAACCAAACGGTCACTTACGTATACGAAAAAGCAGATGGTGCCCCTGTTACCGTGAAATATGTCGACGCGGACGGCAACGAATTAGCTACTCCAGATACATTGAACGGTAAGCTAGATACATCTTACGCAGCAACAGCTAAAAACTTGAGTGGTTGGAAGTTAACAGCCACACCGACCAACGCTAATGGCGTATTTACAACTGATGCTCAAACAGTCACCTTTGTATATGCTAAACAAGAAGACGATCCTAAAAAAGAGGATAAAAACAAAACACCTCTTAAAATTAGCGAAAACAAACCAAAAGCAAACAAAGTAACTACAATAAAAAAACAAACAAAATTACCGAAAACCGGCGATAATCAACAAGATAGTATATTGTTCGGATTAGTTGGTACATGTTTCGTTCTCTTAGGAATTTACTCTATCTCTAAGAAAAACAGCTAAAATAAACAGCGAAAACTCTCTTATTAATTGGATAAGAGAGTTTTTGTTTGGTAATTACTTCCTATTGCACTACTTTCGACCTCAGAAAAACCCAATTTAATTCCTTTAAATTTCCCCATATCCTGTTATAATAGAAAATATAACATTGCCTCACGAAAGGAGAACTATATCCTATGGAAGAAATTAGCTACGCCGAAGTTGATAAAGCTTTAAAAAAGTTCCGTCCGTTTTTAGTTCGTGATGGCGGGGACTATGAACTTATCGAAGTCACACAAGACGGTGTCGTAAAAATTAAACTACTTGGTGCATGCGAGACTTGCCCCAGTTCTGATATGACTTTAAAAATGGGTATCGAATTAACTTTAGCTGAAAAAATTATCGGCTTTAAAGAAGTTGTTCAGGTTTTTTAAACAAATATTTTAGCGGCCAAACATTCGGTCGCTATTTTTGTATAAAAAGGTTTAGAAATCCTGTAAACGTCTATCATACAATATACATACAGTTTTAAGGAGGTAAGAAAATGGTCGAAAAACAAAGTGCCTTAGAATCAAAAGCACGCAGTTGGCTCATCGAACGTGGCGTAGAAATTGACGATATTGCCGAACTTGTATTATTTTTACAACAAAAGTACCATCCCGGATTAGAATTAGAAATTTGTCGGCAAAATGTCGAGCATGTTCTTCGCAAACGTGAGGTTCAAAATGCTGTTTTAACCGGCATACAGCTTGATGTCATGGCCGAGAAAGGCGAACTTGTCCAACCACTACAAAATATCATTAGCGCTGATGAGGGGCTGTACGGCGTCGATGAGATTCTCGCACTTTCCATCGTCAACGTATATGGCTCGATTGGATTTACCAACTACGGCTATATCGATAAAGTGAAACCCGGAATTCTCGCAAAACTAAATGAACACGATGGCATCGCCGTTCATACGTTCCTTGATGACATTGTTGGCGCCATCGCTGCGGCTGCCGCAAGTCGTCTCGCTCATAGCTATCATGACGACATCGTAAATTAAATAAAAACCAGTAAAACTAGAGGTCATTCCTCCGATTTTACTGGTTTTTGTTTGCTTAATTTCACTTCCACTTGGCGAATCGAGTTTTTATTCATCGAGCGCACGATAAAGCGGTACCCCTCATGCTCCATCTCATCGCCCGCCTCTAAATCAAACCGTTCGAGCAGCATCCATCCCGACAACGTATGCACGCCCGGCCCTTCAATCGGAACCCCGAGCGCTTCTTCCACTTCCAGGAGCGGCTCAGATCCTTCAATAATAAAATGATTTAAAGCAACTTTGCGAATCCCTTTTGGCCCCTTCGCTTCTTCCATATCACCGACAATCACTTCCATCACATCTTCCAACGTCACAATCCCCGAAGTCCCACCATATTCATCCGTCAAAACAACAAACGGCTCACTTTCTTGCTGCATTTTCACAAGTAATTCTTCTAAAATGGTCCCTTCAAACACCTCTAAAACAGGTGTAATAAATGGCTTAATGGATTGTGTTACTATCGTTTCATCTTTACCAAGGCCCGCCATGACCGCGCTGACCCGGAGCATCCCGATAATATGATCCTTATCCTCATCTTCTGTTACCGGAAAAATATGATATGTATGCTCAGAAGTTAATTTCAACAAATCTCGCACCGTCGCCGTTTGATCAATCGCAATCACCGACATTCGCGGTATCATCACTTCTTTCGCCGGCACATCCCCAAGTTTAAAAATATTTTTCATATAGCGAAACTCTTGCGGATTCAAAAGCCCTTGCCTATAGCTATCTTCAAAAATAATCTTCAGTTCGGTCGGTGTCATTTGGTCCGCATCAACCGTTTGCTTCACCCCAAACATCCGCGTAATTAAATTCGCTGAGTTATTTAACAGCCAATTAAGTGGAAAAGTCAGGCGGTACCAATAAACAAGCGGACGCGCGATAAACAGCGCTACTTTTTCCGTGCTTTGAATCGTAAATGTTTTCGGCGCAAGTTCCCCAAGTACCACATTTAAGAACGTAATTAAAATAAACGAAACAAAAATCGAAATCGGCTTTTCAACAGATTCTGGCACTGGTAACATTAAAAATAATGGCTCTAACCAACCACGCATCGTTGCTTCACCAACCCACCCCATAGCAAGCGCAGCGAGTGTATTCCCTAACTGACAGGCAGCCAAATAATCATTCATATTCGAAGTAACTTTTTTTACATATTTTGCTCGTGGGTCCTCTGAGGCTACTAGCTGGAGGACAGTAGGTTTTCGAATTGCGACAATAGCAAACTCACTTGCCACGAAAAACGCGGTTGCTGCAATTAAAAATATCACAAAGAAATCATTAAAAACGTCCATTCTACATCCTCCTTATCCCCATTCTATACCCGTTTTTAGCGTTTGAACCACAAGTCGGCCACTGCCTCACCGTCGATAATTTCACCTGTTTTCTCAAAACCATATTTTGCATAAAATTTCTCCGCTACAATATTGTCTGGTTCATAAGATAAACGTAGCCGGGCGGGCTTTTCTGGTAGATTTTTCACCATCTCGATAATTTGCTCTAACGCATCCCCGCCGTAGCCTTTACCTTGATGCTCTTTCCCAGTCATAAATCGCACCAGCCAAAACTCGCCATCATCCGTATCCATACCGTACATCGCGTAACCAACCGGCATATTGTCCGCATAAATAACAAGCGAATGATACGTTTCTTCAAAACTTGCTTCAATAATCGAATACCAGTTTTCTGCAACAAATGTTTTTTGGTGAGGATGCACTTCTAACTTCGCCGTTTCGTGAAAATTGTCTTTCGTTACTTTTTGAATTGAGACCATTTCCTAACCTCCCATTTATTAAAAAAAAGAGCAGAAAAATTCCGCTCTTCTAGTTAAATTTCCAATCTGTTAGCTTCGTTACAGCGTATGTAGGCTGGATTTCTTTTGTAAGTAGTGCTTCTTTGGAGGTAAAGCCGGTATGGACGATTAACGTATCCATGCCGTAATTGATTCCCGCCATAATATCGGTTTCGTAGTTGTCGCCAACCATGATTGCTTCGTCTTTATGGACGCCGAGTTTCGCAAGTGCTTGCTCCATAATGATCGATTCAGGCTTCCCAATAAAAATCGGCGCCGTTTCTGTCGCCACGGAAACAACCGATGTAATCGAACCATTTCCCGGAAGCAGCCCGCGCTCAGTTGGAATTGCCGCATCGCCATTCGTCGAAATAAACATCGCGCCACCACGAACTGCAAGTGCCGCCTTCGAAAATTTCTCATAATCGACTTCCCGGTCAAGCCCCACAACGACAAAAGCTGGATTACTAGAAGTTATTTCAAATCCATTATCCGTTAGTTCTTGTTTTATTCCACGTTCACCGATAACATAAACCGATTTTTCGCGTTTTTGTTCGAGCATAAATTGCACGGTTGCTTGCGAAGTCGTAAAAACATCGTCACTTACAGCTTGAATTCCCATGCCAGTTAAATGTTCTGCTACTTGCCCAGGTGTTTTTGTTGAATTGTTTGTTACAAATAAATACGGGA
The DNA here is from genome assembly GCF_014224155.1 of Listeria cossartiae subsp. cossartiae. GTDB lineage: Bacteria > Bacillota > Bacilli > Lactobacillales > Listeriaceae > Listeria > Listeria cossartiae. The sequence continues at coordinate 33,180 of NZ_JAASUI010000004.1, forward strand.
GTCCCGCACGTTTTAAGTTTTCGATAAAAATGATTGCTTCGGGAATAACTTCTGCCCCGCGATACATCGTGCCATCTAAATCAATTAAATACGCTTTATAATTCTTCAATTCCAAACTACCTCATTTACTATTTTACTTTTTTAATAACAAAATACGCACAACCAAAATTACAGTATTCATAAATATATTCTTTTAACGTGCTAATCTTGTTGTCGTATGCGGCTTTGCGGTTGTCGTCTTCGAAAAAGCCTTTCAGTCGCAGCTGATCGTAACCCCAGTCGCCCACTATATAATCATAGCGCCCAAGAATATCGCTAAACCGTTCATTTAACTTTTCCTCGTCAAAAGCATCGCGGTAATTGGTGATAATCTCGTAGTTTAAATCTTGAATCGTAATCGTCACTTGTCTTCCTCCTGTCCGTACATTTTTTTGAGTTTCCATTTTAAAATATCTCGGAGTAATTCCGGTGTATATACTTCTTTTCGTTTAATTTGCTTCACTATCGGGAAAAATGGCGCGAATACAAACGTATCATGCGTCGCAATCCGGTATTCCCGTGTTTTATCAATCGGTTTATTATCAAAAAGTGCCACTTGATTTTCCGCGTCAAAACCCGCTCGGTCCATCAAAACGGTACCAAAATACTCGCCGCGGAAACCGAAACCTCGAAGTGGAATATCTTGCAGTTCTGCTTTTTTTCGGTAAATACCATCAATAAGTATCTCGAGCTCCTCGCCCGTCATCGTTAAAGCAATCGCGTTGAGCGGATGCGGCAACATTTGGTGAATATCAAAATCCGTCACAATGCCCGCTTCAAAATCTGTCATAAAAATACCCGCGTTCATCACAAATGTTTCCGAACCAGTCCATTCACAAACCGCCTCGTTCAAAATGTGCGCAATTTCGGAGTCATCAAACCAATTATGCGCTAACTTCTCGGGAATCGCAACTACTTTTTCAGAGAGTTCGGCGCGCCCTTTATCAAAGAAACCTTGAATTTCAGTCGCTTCATCTGGAGCAGCCGGCAAATCTTCCGTTTTAAATGTGGTTGCTGTTTTCGAGATTAGCTGATTATTGTCATCTAGCTCAATATCAATTTGCCCGATATGTTCGCCCCATCTTCCCGCCGCAGCAAGCAATGCGTTCCCTTCCACTTTCCCAGTTTCGAGTAAATGGTGCGTGTGCCCGCCTAAAATCACATCAATTTCAGGGATTTCAAGGGCAATTCGTTCATCCGTCGGCAAACCGAGATGGCTGAGCAAAATAACCAAGTTCGTATCTGCTTCCAAACCAGCCATTTGTTTTTTTATCGAGCTGATTGGTTCTTCAACACCCCAACCCATTGCCTCATAATATTCCCGAAACGGCGCCGTCGCACCAATGATAGCAATTTTAATTTGATCTATTTCTTTATAAACAATCGACTTCACCCAATCTGGCTGCTTCGTCCGTTCTTTATCCGCGTAAAAATTACAGCAAACCACTGGAAACGCCGCATGTTTATATAAATTTTCTAAATCTTCATGTGCCAAAGTCGTTCCTTCATTATTACCAAAAGTCACCGCATCATACGGCAACTGATTGAGTAAGTCCGTATTCGCAAGCCCGTTCGTTCCTTCTGTAAGCGGATGAACCCGGTCCATAAAATCGCCAATATCAAAAAAGAGCGCCGACTTATTTTCTTTGTCTGCAGTCGTCCTTTTCTCTTTTAAGAAATTAAAAATACGTGGCCAATGTTCCAAGTGACTATGAACATCATTCGTATGCCATAAAGTTAAATGTTTCATTAATCCATCCACTCCTCACTTATAACTATTGTAGCTTAAAATAACTTTTTTTACACGCACTAGGACTGGATGAATTGTTCACTTTTCATTTTATGTTATGATAGGATATATTGTTTTAAAAGGGATGTGATTTTTTTGGATATTACGCAAACAGTCGAAATTCTTTTAATCTCTGTTTTTGCAGGGGTTGTAGGCTCTTTGCTCGGTCTTGGTGGTGGAATTATCGTGACACCTGCCTTGACACTTATTTTCGGGATTGATATTCAGTATGCGATTGGAGCGAGTATTATTTCCGTTATCGCAACAAGTAGCGGCTCCGCAATTGCTTATATCAAAGACGGCATTACGAACCTACGCGTTGGTATGTTTCTCGAAATCGCCACAACAATCGGCGCAATCACCGGAGCTTTCGTCAGTGGACTGCTCTCGGCCACGGCACTCTACATCATCTTCGGACTTTTACTTCTTTATTCTGCGTTCAACATGATTAAAAAGGTCGGTACAGAATTTCCTACCAATGTGAAACCAGACCCGCTCGCTACAAAATTAAACTTACATGATTCTTATTACGATAAATCTTTACGGCAAAACGTGGACTATCAAGTTGCAAACGTCCCAGCTGGTTTTGGTGTGATGTATGGCGCCGGAATCGCAAGTGGCTTACTTGGAATCGGTAGTGGCGCTTTTAAAGTCATGGCGCTCGATGTCTTTATGAAAATGCCGCTTAAAGTAAGTAGCGCGACGAGTAATTTAATGATGGGCGTAACCGCGGCGGCCAGTGCAACCGTTTATCTTTTCCAAGGTGACATCCAGCCCGCTATTGCAGCGCCTGTTGCGATTGGCGTACTTGTCGGCGCAACACTTGGAACACGCATTATGCAACGTTTAAAAAGCAAAGTTATTCGGATTATTTTTATTCCCGTCATTTTATATGTTGCCTTCCAAATGATTTTAGAAGGATTGGGGTGGATTTAAATGGCAGAGAAAAAAGAAGAAATGTATCGCGTCGAGCTAATTGTCAGCGCGTTGTTACGAATCGGTGTTGTCCTTAGTGCGATTATTATTGTTTTCGGCCTTGTTATGCTATTTATCACCGGCGAAAGTGGCTATCCTGGGGAAACTTATCCGACTTCGCTTACGGCGATTTTCAGCGGGCTAGGGACGCTTAAACCATACGCAATTATGATGTTTGGCCTCTTTTGCTTAATTTTGACGCCCGTCCTTCGTGTCGTTGTATCGTTATTTACTTTTTTGAAAGAAAAAGATTATTTGTATGTTGGGATAACAGGGATTGTATTGATTATTTTAGTTATTAGTTTTTTAATTGGGATAAAAGCATAAAAAAGATGGCGCCAGCGATGCGCCATCTTTTTTTATTCCGAAAATAAATCCATTTGCATCGGAGCCAAGCCTTGAAACTCAACCTGTAGCGCCTTTTGTAAATGTTTCGCATTATCAGCCGCATCCCCGCCGCTGTTATTATTAAAAATCACGACAACTTCTTTGGACAACTTTTGCAAATGTTCCACGTATTTAGCCCATTCGTTAATTTCCTCTTCATTGTAACGGTAAAGCGTGCGAACCTCGCGCCACTCAGGACTGTTAGCTTTCATCCAGCCATACTGATTCCGACCGTGAAGCCTTACTAATGTCATATCACTATTCGTCTCACGAAGCACAATCGGCACGCTGCCCGCCCCGACTTGCGGCTCATCGACAACTGTATGAATAAAGCCTAATTCGCGCAACAAATCCAGCGTCTTTTCGGTATTTTGCTCGTTATACCAAGAATTATGACGAAACTCAACCGCAAGTGGCAAATCGCCCATTTTCGACGCAATATATTTTAAATAAGTCACATTTTCTTTCGTACAATTAAAATACGGCGGAAATTGAAATAAAATCGCCTGTAGTTTCCCCGTTTCACTTATCGGCGCAAGCATATCCATGTAAGCTGTGTACATCGCATTTTCACTATCAAAATACTGCGACCATTCCTTGTGTTTCGTCATCGCCGAAAAAGCCTTAATCACAAAACGAAAATCATCTGGAGTTTGCACCGCCCAGTTCGTCGTTGTCCGCGGAGAAGGAATCGCATAAAAACTCGTATCAACCTCCACCACAGGAAAATGTGCCGCATAATCAGCCAAAGTTAATTTTTTCGTTTGCAACAAAGAATCATGATCACTCCACCCAGTTAACCCGATTGTTACCATCAACCGCCACCCTCTCTATCGTTTTTGATTTATGTTTATTATAACGCAAAAAGGAGGGAGAAGCCTTTAATTTGGTCCTCGTTTTTACTTCAGAGTAACAAAAAAACTTCAACCGTCTAACAGTTGAAGTTTCAATCATATATTACCACTCGCGCTCTTTAAGTAGTTCTTCAATATCGATATCTATCTTATAATGAGCTAAAATCGGGATGATTGTTTCAGCAATGGAATCCCTTGCGCCTGTTTCTAATTCACTCTCATTTTCATAAAACTCATCTTGCAACGCATTAATTGCTAATGTCATTTCGTCAAATTTAGCTTGAATCGCTTCTGTATCATGATTCCCTTGTTCTAAAAATTGAACCGTATCTAAAATAAGTTGCTTAATTTTATCCACTAGAAACGGTGGAAAGAATGGATCTTGATACATGCCCTCTAAATATTTAATTTCTGTCATAATTATCAGTCCTTTGCTAAGTTGTTGGAACCAATATATCACTTTGTTTATAAAAATACAAGCCAGATTTGTTCCCTGCTATTTTGGGATTTCATCAAAAAAGACGAACTAAAAAGTTCGTCTTTCGCTTTATTTAACCAATCGAGCCTTCCATTTCAAACTTAATCAAACGGTTCATCTCAACGGCATATTCCATTGGTAATTCTTTCGTAAATGGTTCAATGAAGCCCATAACGATCATTTCGGTCGCTTCTTCTTCACTTAAACCACGGCTCATTAGATAGAAAAGTTGTTCCTCGGATACTTTGGAAACTTTCGCTTCATGTTCTAATGAAATGTTGCTGTTTAGGATTTCGTTGTACGGGATTGTGTCCGATGTGGACAAGTTATCCATAATCAGCGTATCACATTCAATATTCGAACGTGCGCCGTCTGCATTACGACCAAAATGAACAATTCCGCGGTACGTTACGTTTCCGCCTTGTTTCGAAATCGACTTCGATACAATCGTAGAGGACGTATTCGGCGCATAGTGCATCATTTTCGCTCCAGCATCTTGACGTTGGCCTTTACCAGCAATCGCGATAGAAAGCGTTGTTCCACGTGCTCCTTCGCCTCGTAAATGTACTGCTGGGTATTTCATCGTTAATTTCGAACCAATGTTACCGTCAATCCATTCCATAGTCGCATTTTCTTCACAGAAAGTACGTTTCGTTACTAGGTTATACACGTTATTCGCCCAGTTTTGGATGGTTGTGTAACGGCAGTAAGCGCCTGGTTTTACAATGATTTCTACGACAGCTGAGTGAAGGGAATTCGTTGTATAAACGGGAGCCGTACAGCCTTCCACGTAGTTTACGCTGGCATTTTCGTCAACGATAATTAGCGTCCGTTCAAATTGACCCATGTTTTCCGAGTTAATGCGGAAATAGGCTTGAAGCGGCGTATCAACTTTGACGCCTGGTGGTACGTAGATGAATGAGCCACCGGACCAAACAGCCGAGTTTAGCGCTGCGAATTTGTTGTCGCTTGGTGGAATTACTTTTGCGAAGTATTCTTTGAAAATATCTTCGTTTTCTTTTAACGCGGAATCTGTATCTTTGAAGACAATCCCTAAATCTTCTAGGTCTTGCTTCATATTGTGATAAACTACTTCGGATTCGTACTGCGCAGATGCCCCAGCTAAATATTTTTGTTCAGCTTCAGGGATACCCAGTTTGTCAAAAGTACGTTTAATTTCTTCCGGAACTTCATCCCAAGAACGTACGGTTTGTTCGGACGGTTTCACGTAGTAAGTGATGTCTTCAAACTTCAGTTCTGACAGGTCGCCACCCCAAGTCGGCATTGGCATTTTATAAAATTGTTCTAAAGACTTCAAACGGAATTCTAGCATCCATTCTGGTTCTTCTTTAATATTCGAAATTTCTCTTACTACTTTTTCTGTTAATCCGCGTTCTGTACGGAACACAGAGGTATCTTTGTCATGGAATCCATATTGGTATTCGCCAATTTCTGGAATTTCAGTCATGTCGTATCCTCCTTTTCGCTACTTATTTTGTTCCTTCTTTTTCAAAAATCGCTCTCTCCATTGCTTTCCAAGAAAGGGTCGCACATTTGATTCTTGCTGGGAATTTCGCAACTCCGGCAAGTGCCTCGACGTCGCCGTATTCATCAATGGTTTCATGGTCGTGACCTTGCACCATTTCTGAAAATTCGCGGGACATTTTTAGTGCTTCTTTCTCGGTTTTCCCGATAATGCTTTGCGTCATCATTGAAGCAGAGGCCATCGAAATCGAACAGCCGCTACCAGTGAATTTTGCCGCAACGATTTTGTCACCATCCATTTTTAAATGAAGATGAATTTGATCACCGCATGTCGGGTTGTTGAGGTCGATTGTTACATCGCTATCTGGGAGCTCTCCATTATTGCGCGGATTTTTATAGTGATCCATAATGACTTGTCTATAAAGCTGATCTAATTTCCGGCTTGTCATAATCCAAAATACTCCTTTGTTAACTTGAGGCCATCTATAAGCGCATCAATTTCTTCTTTTGTATTATAAATATAAAAGCTTGCGCGAGCTGTGGAAGAAACGTCGAGCCATTTCATCAACGGTTGTGCACAGTGATGACCAGCTCGAATCGCAACACCATCTTCGTCCAAAATAGTCGCAATGTCGTGTGGATGTGCACCTTCTAAATTAAAAGTCACTAAGCCACAACGTTTACTCGCGTCTTTCGGTCCGTAAATGGTAATGCCTTCGATTTTGCTCATTTCTTCTATCGCGTAGCTGGCTAATGCTTGTTCATGTGCGTGAATATTTTCGAGTCCGACTTCTGCCAAGTAATCAATCGCCGCACCTAGCGCAATCGCTCCGCCAATAATTGGTGTTCCGGCTTCGAATTTCCACGGCAGTTCTTTCCAAGTCGAATCGTATAATTCAACAAAATCAATCATTTCTCCGCCAAATTCGGTAGGTTCCATCGCATCAAGTAATTCACGTTTGCCATACAAAGCGCCAATGCCAGTAGGTGCCATCATTTTATGCCCTGAAAAAGCATAAAAGTCAGCATCTAAATCTACCACATTTACTTCCATGTGCGGCACAGCTTGCGCACCGTCAACGAGAATCACCGCTCCAAATTTATGAGCAATTGCTGCGATTTCCTTAATTGGCGTGATCGTCCCGAGTACATTAGAAACATGAGCTAACGCAACGATTTTCGTTTTTTCACCAATTGTTTTTTTCGCTTGCTCGACAGAAATCGTGCCATCTTCTTCTAGCTCGATATATTTCAAAACCGCGCCCTTGCGTTTAGCTAGTTGTTGCCACGGAATCAAATTGGAATGATGCTCTAAATAAGAAATAACTATCTCATCGCCAGCTTCAATATTTGCTTCCGCGTAACTATCTACAACTAAATTAATCGCTGAAGTAGTACCTCTTGTAAAAATAATTTCTGCTACTTCGCGCGCATGAATAAACTTGGCTACTTTGGAACGAGCTGATTCATAAGCATCTGTCGCTCTAGCCGCAAGCGTATGCACACCGCGGTGAACATTCGCATTATCAAATTCATAGTAATGCGTTAAAGCTTCAATAACTTGTTTTGGCTTTTGTGAAGTGGCAGCATTATCTAAATAAGCTAGCGGTTTTTCATTTATTTCTTGAGCTAAAATTGGAAAATCCGCCCGAATTTTTTGGATATCAATCATTTAACGCACTTTCCCTTCGATTACTTCACGAAGCATCGTTTTTACGCTTTCGATTGGTAACTGACGAACGACTGGATCTAAGAAGCCATGAATAACTAGTCTTTCTGCTTCTTTTTGAGAAATCCCGCGACTCATCAAATAGAATAATTGTAACGGATCCACGCGTCCAACAGAAGCCGCATGTCCTGCTACTACGTCATTTTCATCGATTAATAAAATTGGGTTCGCATCACCGCGCGCTTCAGGACTAAGCATGAGTACACGTGATTCTTGTTGTGCATCAGACTTAGAAGCGCCATGTTTAATGTGGCCAATTCCGTTAAAAATAGTTGTCGCTCTTTCTTTCATAACCCCATGAGATAAAATCGTACCGTTAGAAGCTTTTCCGTAATGTGTCACGCGCGTTGTCACGTTTTGCGTTTGTTTACCGCGTCCAACAGTCACCGTTTTCACATCAGCAGAAGAGCCGTCTCCCATTAGGTTTGTTACGTTCTCATTAATTGTATCACCATCGTTCATTAGACCAAGCGCCCATTCAATTTGACTATCTGTTCCAATGTGTCCACGACGATTCACGTAAGCAGTCACTTCACTTGCAAGATTATCCACACCACCAAAAGTAATCCGCGCATTTTTCTCAGCAATTACTTCTTCGACAATGCTCACAATCCCTTTAGGTGCGTTATCTACCGTTACATAGTTTTCAACATAAGTAACCGAGCTATTATCATCCGCCACAAGCAACACATGGTTAACTAGTGGAGATTCTGCTTTATCTTGTACGAAAACAGCTTGAATCGGCGCTTTCACTTCGACATTTTTAGGAACATAAAGGAAGATCCCGCCGTTCACTAAAGCCGCATGAAAAGCTGTCAGTTTGTGTTCGTTTACTTGCACTGCATCTTTCATGAAGTATTTTTTCACAAGTTCAGGATGGTTTTTCACAGCGGAAATAATATCTGTAAAAATAACGCCTTGGTCAACTAGTTCTTGTTGCAACTGAAGTCTCGCAGGTCTTTCATCCATTTGAACGTAAAAATTGGCTTCTTTATTATCTAAATCAACTAAATTCGCTACTTTTTCCGGTAAAGTTTCATTCGTTACACCCTCTTTAAAAGGTACAAACGTCTCAAACTTCGTGAAATTCCAGCGAGTAATTTTTGTTTTATCCACAAAAGGCAAGTCCAGTTCCCCGTAGGCTTTAAAAGCATTGCGACGGATATCTAAAAACCAATCCGGTTCGTTCGCATTACTTGAAAAAGCGTGGATAAAATCATCTTTAATTGTCATATTTTGTGCCATGATTTTAACCTCACTTCCTTATTGTTGGTCTACTGCTTCTTCTTCCTCAAGTTCGATTCCAAGCTCTTGTTTAATCCAGTCGTACCCTTCTGCTTCTAAACGTTTCGCAAGCTCAGGTCCGCCTTCTTTCACTACTTTACCTTGCATCATTACGTGAACAAAGTCTGGTGTGATGTAGTTCAGTAAACGTTGGTAATGGGTAATGATTAAGCAGCCAAAGCCTTCGCCGCGCATTTCATTTACACCTTTAGAAACAACTTTAAGCGCATCGATATCAAGACCGGAGTCAATTTCATCTAAAATCGCTAATTTTGGCTCGATCATTAATAATTGCAAGATTTCATTACGTTTTTTCTCTCCGCCTGAAAACCCTTCATTTAAATAACGTTCTGCCATTTCTTCATCCATATCTAAAATTTCCATTTTTGCATCTAATTTACGGATAAATTGCATAACTGGAATTTCGTCGCCTTCTTCACGACGACTGTTGATGGCTGCACGGATGAATTCAGCATTTGTAACCCCACTAATTTCACTTGGATATTGCATCGCTAAGAAAAGACCAGCACGAGCGCGTTCGTCTACTTCCATTTCGAGTACATCTTCCCCGTCAAGTGTGATTGTTCCTTGTGTTACTTCATATTTTGGATGCCCCATAATAGCTGAGGACAACGTAGATTTACCTGTTCCGTTCGGTCCCATGATAGCATGGATTTCGCCAGTTGAAATTTCCAGGTTAACGCCCTTCAAAATTTCTTTTCCTTCTATTTCAACATGTAAATCTTGAATCTTTAAAGTTGCCATAAAAAAAGTCCTCCCTAGTGTAAAATTTGCATAATCCTAGTTTAGTATAATTCTAATCTGATTACAACTATAAAAACCAGTATTCTTCGCATTCTCCCCTTCATTCTACTATTAATAAGGGTTTTTTTCCAGTTTTCTCGCATTATCATTATTTCTATTTTATTTGAGAATCGACAACCTAAACGATACAACGCACTATACCAATAAAAGACAGGGCTTTTTCACCATAAAAAAGGGATTGTATATCTTATTTATATATGGTATTGTTGTAACGTAACAAAATTGCAACATAATAACTTTTTTGTAATAAACGATTAATTATTGAAGGAGAATTTAAAATATGAAGAAAGCAATAATGGCTGCGACCATCTTTGTATTGCTTTTAGCCACTTTATCTGGGTGTAGCTCCCCCAAGTCCGACTTCACTGCTGCCTTACAAAAAACAGCTGAAAATCGACAATATACAACAAACGTAACTTTCCAAGTGAACGACCTTTCTGAAGGTTATGTAGAACAACTTGGACCTGAAATTGACTTAAACCAACTAAAAAAATCAAACATTCAATATAAAATTTCCGTTGATAGCGATTCTGCCTCTTCGTATAGTGCCTACACCGTCCACTGGAAAGGCGAACAGCCACTTGACTTAACGGTACACGCATTACAAAACAGTGACGATGGCAAAGCTTATATCCCAGTGTCGGATATCTATGACGATTCTGAAAGCATCTCGAATTTGCTACCAGAATCAGCAGCGAAAATTTTCAATCAAGTGCTTAAACAAAACAAAGACTTAGAATCAAAATACTTAAATTTATTCGAAACAATCCAAAACTTTTCTAATCAAACCATTGATACTGAAACCGTAGACCGCCAAGCACAAGAATTGAAGAAAATTGAAGAAGATGCCGGTATTGCGATTTACAGTTATCTAAACGACCTAGACGACCAGCATTTCACCTCTAAAGACAACGGTGATGTCGTTCTAAAATTATCTAAAAACGAAATCAGCGACTTAATCAATGCCGTGTTTACAGAACTTAACGATAACGGAAATATTGTCGCACTTATTTCAGAAATTGATGGCAGTACGCAAAAAGCAGCACAGAAAAAATGGAATGCGGCGCAAAAGAGCGTCCAAACAGCTTTGAAAGAATTAACAGGCAACGAAGCGCAAACCTTGGATTTCAATTTAACCTTAACACCTGACAGCAAAAAAGGCTTCAGCAAAGCGACTATCACTACTAAATTTGAAGATACGAAAACAAAAGACTTAATGAACTTCACAACAACAGTTGATATGCTCGACTACGAAAAAGTCCCTGCAATGCCAGAAGGTAAAGACATTGTTTCCAAAAAAGAACTAGATAAAGCCATTTCTGATGGACTAAAATTATATTTAAGCAGCGAACAATAAAAAAATCCTTTTACCACTGCGGTAAAAGGATTTTTTTCTATTTATTTATCAACCGGAACAACTGCGCCGTCCCATTCTTTCGTAATGTAATCTTGAATTTCTTTAGAATGTAGTACTTTCACTAGCTCTTTAATGTTTTTATCGTCTTTTTTCTTCTCCGTAGTTACAACGATATTTGCATATGGAGAGTCTTTACTTTCGATTGCAATTGCATCTTTAGAAGGGTTTAAGCCTTGGTCTACAACAAAATTCGAGTTGATAGCTACAACATCGCCTTCTTCGTTATTGTAAGCAGTCATCAAGTAGGCTGGGTCAAAGTCATATTTGAATTTCAAGTTTTTCGGATTATCTTTAATATCGTCAAATGTTGCATCTTGTGGTTTCACGCCATCTTTCAATGTTAAAAGTCCGTTGTCCACAAAAATACCAATGACACGCGGCCAGTCAGATTTTGAGTTAGAAAGTAATACTTGTGCGCCGTCTTTCAAGTCTTTAATGTTTTTTACTTTTTTAGAATAAAGGCCCATTGGCTCGATGTGAATTGCACCAACATCCGCAAATTTGTATCCTTTTTCTTTTTCTTCTAGTTCAAGATATGGTTTATGTTGGAAATAGTTAGCATCTAAATCGCCTTCGTCTAGAGCTTTATTAGGCATAACGTAATCTGTATATTTAACAATTTTCAAGTCAATTCCTTTTTCTTTCAAAATCGGTTTTGCTTGTTCTAAAATTTGGGCATGGGGTGTATTCGAAGCTCCCACTACCAATTTGTTATCGTCTTCTTTGCTAGATGAAGCTTTATCTGAGGAGCTGCCGCAAGCTGTAAGTACTAAAACTAAACTTAATGTGAAAATGAAACCAAGAACCTTTTTCATGAAACTCTCTCCTTTTTTGCGGGGATTCCGCGTTTTTTTATATAAATTTCTTCATATACATTGGTTAGCGTTTATCGGTTCGTTTTGTCAGGAAGTCGCCGATAAACTGGAAAATAAAGACGATAATTAAGATAATAATTGTCGCGAGTACGGTTACATCAGGTTGTCCACGTTGGAAGCCTTCGAGATACGCCGCATTTCCGAGGCCACCTGCACCAATGACACCTGCCATCGCTGTGAAACCAACGAGTGAAATGGCTGTCACTGTGATACCAGAAATAATCGCTGGCAAGGCTTCTGGGATAAGCACTTTCCCAATAATGGTAAACATGTTGGCACCCATCGATTTTGCTGCTTCAATAACCCCTTTATCTACTTCACGAAAGGCAATTTCTACCATTCGACCATAGAACGGAGCAGCCGAGATAATTAAAGCTGGTAGTGCTGCTTTCGGCCCGATTACTGTTCCGACAAGCGATTTCGTCATCGGTAAAAGTAGTACGATTAAAATAATAAAAGGGATTGAGCGGAACACATTGACCAAGATGGCTGTTATCCAGTAAAGAATGCGCGCTCCGACATGCTTTTTGTTGTTTGTTAAAAATAGCAGTAAGCCTAGTACAATCCCTAGTAAGAAGACTGCGAATAATGAGGTTAGTGTCATGTATAGCGTTTCTTGGGTTGCGACCCACATCATTTGAAAATCAACATTTGGAAATAATTCTTGTAATTTAGTCATCGTTCTAACACTTCCGTTTCTACTTTAAGTTGACGTAGCTGTGTTAGACTCGCATTTATCGCATCTTCTGTACCTAAAATCTGTACGTAAAGCGTTCCGTATGCGCCGTTTTGTGTTTGCGTTAAGTTGCCGTGAAGGACATTTAGCAATACATCATTTTCTTTTGCTACTTGGGATATGACTGGTTGGGTGGCATTTTCGCTCATAAAGAGTAGTTTGACGATTTTGCCTTCGGAGTAATTATCTAGGAGTAAGTGGATGAGTTCTTCGGTTTCGTCTGAGTCGGTAACTTGGCGAACGAAGCGCTTCGTTACTTTTTCTTGGGGGTGGCGGAAAACATCTAATACGTCGCCGAGTTCGACTACTTTTCCGTTTTCCATTACTGCGACGCGATTACAAATTTTTCGGATTACGTGCATTTCGTGGGTGATAACGATGATTGTTAAGTTGAGGCGTTTATTGATATCTAGGAGGAGTTCTAACACTTCATCGGTTGTTTGTGGATCTAGTGCAGATGTTGCTTCATCGCAAAGCAGCACTTTTGGATTATTTGCGAGCGCTCTTGCGATACCGACCCGCTGTTTTTGACCACCGCTTAGTTCGGCTGGATAAGCGTTTTCCTTCCCTTCCAAACCAACAAGACGGATAAGTTCATTTACACGAAAACGTCTTTTTTCGCCGCGCACACCTGCAATTTCTAACGGGAATGCGATATTTTCCGCGACTGTTCGTGACCACAATAAATTAAAATGCTGGAAAATCATCCCGATTTGTTGGCGCGCTTTTCTTAGTTTTCCACCGCGAATTTGACTAATCAGTAAATTGTCGACTTCAACAGATCCCTCTGTTGGCAATTCCAGTCCATTAAACATCCGAATCAGTGTACTCTTACCAGCTCCGGAATAACCTACTACGCCGAAAATCTCGCCTTGTTCAATTTCTAAATCGACATGGTCGACTGCGAGAACTTTGTTGTTTCTGGACGTGTATTCTTTTACAACGTTCTGTAACGTAATCATCTCTATCACCTTTTCTACATTCTGATATACAAAAAAGCCTTCCTGCTGATGAGCAGAAAGGCAGCATTTTTTCAAATGGACTAGCTTCCTTCTCATCTTTCAGAACAATTCGCTGTTCTGCATGACTTAGCACCTTAAACACATAATGAATTACTGTTTAGGTTGCTGGGTTTCATAGGGCATTTCCCTCCACCACTCTGGATAAGATTTCTACATATTATTAAATCACTTCATTTGTGACTATAGTGACGTTTCTTGTTTTTTCATATTACCTTGTCTAGTAAACTTTGTCAATAACTTTTTTACTTATATCGATTTATTTGTAAGTTATTTCACTAACTATACAACTATCTCCCATTTCATCTTCACTAGCCATTTGAGAGGCTATTTTAATTTGGGCCCTATTTTGATATTTTAATTCGCTATTATTCACTTGAACTATGTACATAAATACTGCAATCACCGTGATACAAGCAACAACAATTAAAACAATATGTTTTTTCATTTTCCTCTCCTCCGTGATTTATATTCTACCGAAAGAACATAAATCACGAGGAAAGAAACATTTAAGAATTGTTAAAGATTAAATCAGCGGCAATTTGACGATAAAACTGGTTTTGCGGTTTTTGCTTTCTGCAGTAACAATTCCGCCGTGTTTTTCAACGATAGACTTCGCAATCGCAAGCCCTAATCCCGTTCCTGTTGTCGTCCGATTTTTATCTACTTTATAAAAACGTTCGAACAAGTAAGGTAAATCGACATTCGGAATTTCTTCGCCGTAGTTTGTCACGCGAATAACCGCCATATTATCTTCTTTTTTAGCGCTGACATCAATTTGTTTATTGCCCTCTCCGTATCTAAGCGCATTCGAAAACAAATTCTCAAATAAGCGCATGATTTGGTTGCCATCGCCGCCGATAATTAATTTATTGGCATCAAAATGTTCGATGATTTGCATGTTGCGTTCCGCCGCTCGTCCGTCATATTCAGCGACTAATTGTCGGAGCAATTCAATAATATCCAATTCATCTTTTTTCAAGCGGTATTCCACGCTATCAAGTCTCGTATAAGAAAATAAATCATCAATTAGTTTATGCAAATGGCGCGCTTTTCCGTAAACAAGCTCGGTATAATAACGCAGCTCAATTTCATCGCGATAACGATCTTCGTGAATATAACTTAAATACCCTAAAATCGAAGTCAACGGCGTCCGCAAATCATGAGAAACATTTGTAATCAAGTCATTCCTAGCTTGCTGGGCTTGTTCCTCTTGCTGCATCAATTTTTTCTGCCGTTCCCGCATATTTTCAATGTTGCGTTCCAATTCTTGGATTTCCGGCACAAAACTCTCAGTATCGACCGGTTTCCCGTCATTTAGCGCAAAATTGATTGTCCGTAATTGTTTTTTCAATATTCTTTGACGCATAAACCGATAGAAAAAGGAAAAGAATAAACAAGCGATTAAAAAGATAATCAAAAATTTCAGCGATAGCATCCAAAAAGATTGCATGATTCGCGTATATTTATTCGTTCCAAATAGTTGCACGATGGCTTGTGATACTTCCCGTAAAAACAAGGAATCATCACGGATGGAAATGCTCCATAAATAAATAGTCTGGATAGTAAGCAAAGCCAAAACCCAAGAAGTAACTGCAAAAAAAGTCGCCTGCCAAATATTCATCACGTGACTAATTTTCGTAAACAACATTTCCAGTTTAGATTTCAATTTTGTACCCTACTCCCCAAATGGTCTTAATCACGTTTTCTCCGCCCATCGCCTCGCGCAATTTATCCCGCAAATTACTGATATGAACCATGACCGTTTTACTTGCTCCGAGCGCTTTCTCTTGCCAAATTTTCTCGAAAATATATTCGGAACTAAAGACGCGACCAGGTTCACTTGCTAATAAAAATAAAATATCAAACTCAGAAGTCGTCAAATGCAGTTCTTTGCCGCTAACGGTTACTACATGCAATCCACGGTCGACCACGATAGGCCCGATGACCACTTTATCTTGGCTAGCAGGTTCCGCTTGGCTCATTTGCTGCATTCGTCTTAGAATCGCTTTTACGCGTACAGAAAGCTCTAATGGGTTGAACGGTTTGACCATATAATCATCCGCCCCTGTTAATAGCCCCATAATTTTATCGTTATCTTCTGCTTTTGCGCTCAGCATTAAAATCGGTGTCAAAATCCCATTATCTCTCATTAATCGGCATACTTCTAAGCCGTTCATTTCAGGCATCATTATATCTAAAATCACTAAAGTTGGCTGTTTTTCTTGTACTAAACGCCATACTTCCGCACCATCGTACGCTTGATAAATCGTATATCCTTCATTTTGTAAATATAATTTCACTAAATCAACAATTTCTTTGTCATCATCAGCAATTAAAATAGAAGTTGTCATACTCATTGTCCTTTCCATTCTTATTTCTACCTATTGTAACACTTTAGCAACAAATCGAATAGAAAGAACCTTGTTTCAAACTCTAGTAAAAACGCGTTCTTCTTCTGGCTCTAGGTGGATTAGAACTTCCGCTTTCGCATAAAAATTCATAATCTCTGCCTCAATTTCATCACAAAGCGAATGCGCACTTTCAATCGTCATCGTGGAAGATACAACTAAATGGAAATCAATATATTCTTCTGCGCCCGCCCGTCTCGAACGAAAATCATGAAATTCAATAAATTTTGTTTTATGCGCTAAAATAATCTGTTTAATAGCCTCTTCTTCATCAGCAGATAAACGTTTATCCATTAATGGTGGGAAAGACTCTTTTAGCAGTTTATATGCCTCGTACATGATGTAAAACGCCGTTAAAATCGCAATGACTGGATCTAACCAAAGCCAGCCCGTTATGTATACAAGGAACAAACTAAGCGCAATACCAAGTGAAGTGAAAACGTCTGTATACAAATGTAACGCATTCGATTTCATCGCAACCGAATTCGCTTCATCTGCCGCTTTTTTTATCACACGTGACACAATAATATTAATGATAGCACCAAATAGCATCACCATAATACCAAGCGCCGGAAAACGAATTTCGTGTGGATTCACTAGTTTATTAACCGATTCAACAATAATCCAAATCCCCGCCACAAAAATAAGTAACGTTTCAATCGTTCCCGCAATATTTTCTGCTTTTCCATGTCCATATGGATGATCTTCATCGGCCGGTTGATTAGAAATCCGAATCGAGAAGAAAGTGATGATTGACGCAAATAAGTCCATTGACGAGTGAATCCCTTCCGAAATCACTGCCACAGAACCTGTAAAAAAGCCGACAATCAATTTAAGTACAACAATTACAAAATTACTACACACAGATAAAATAGTAAGATTAGAATGGTTCATAGAAAAAGCCTCCGATATATTATGTTTCACCAAAAATTTCTCTTTATAAAACACGTAAATTAACAACTTGAACATCTTACCACAAGCAGTAGAATTGTGTCTATAGCAACGTTTTTAGCTAAACGCAGTTCTATATCGGCTGCGAAACTTTTTTGTATCGAGGCAAAATTCAACACAGAAAAAATCCCTGTATTACTTGCTATACAGGAATTCAAAAATAGCGGTTGCATCATGTAATTGATAACTCAAATCTGCTGGCTTACCATTCTTAAATTTCACTAGCGCCGGGACAGAAGTGATTTCAAGGGTTTGCGCAATTTCAGGCACGTAATTCAAGTCAACTTTTGCGACTTCATGCTTAATGCTGTCTGCCTCCAAAACCACGTCTACCAATCGACTTGCTATCTGGCAGCTACCACACATCGGCGTAAAAAAGAAAACGACAAAGTCCGCGTCATTTTTTTGCGCCGCGCTTAAAGTTTCTTTTTCCCAAATTTCCAGAAAAAACGCCTCCTATCAAAAAAAGCCAGCTTCGGTTATCCCAAGCCGGCCTTCTAAAAAATTAATCTAATACTTTTTCGTAATCATCACTTGATAAAAGAGCCGCAACGTCTGCTTCTTCCACTTCTTCAAGTTTTAAAATCCAGCCTGTATCGTATGGATTACTATTAATTAGTTCTGGTTCATCTTCTAACGTTTCATTAACAGCAACTACTTTACCAGTTACTGGTGCGTAAAAATCAGATACTGTTTTTACAGATTCAATGCTCCCAATCGAGTCGCCTTTTGTTACAGTATCGCCAACTTCTGGCAATTCAACAAACACGATATCCCCTAATTGATCTTGAGCAAAATCCGTAATCCCAATAACGTAACTACCGCCGTCTGCTTTCACCCATTCATGTTCTTCTGTGTACAATAAGTCTTTTGGTAAACTCATTCTCAAAACTCCTCCTTTTTCGTGCAATTATCTATATTGACTATTTCCAAGTTGCTTCAAAATCGCCTTCTTTAAAACCAAGCGTTACTTCTTTGCCATTCGTAGTTAATGGTCGTTTGATTAACATACCATCTGAAGCAAGTAATTCATAAGCTTCTTCCGGCGAAAGTGTATCGAGTTTGTCTTTCAGTCCTAGTTCGCGGTATTTAATACCACTAGTGTTAAAGAAACGACGGATTGGAAGCCCGCTAGCTTCATGCCATTGTTGTAATTCTGCGGCAGTCGGGGTTTCAGTCTTAATGTCTACTTCTTTAAAATCAACGTTTTCATTCTCAAGCCATGCTTTTGCTTTCTTGCAGGTGCTACATTTTGGATACCAATAAAAATTAATCATTTTGTCTCTCCCTCCGATTGCATTCTATTACTATCATAGTGCATTTTTTCAGAAAGTACAAATGGCAACACTTAGAAAAAAGCAGAGAGTTTGAAAGCGTATTCATTAGTCTTTCAAAAAAATACAAAAGCCATTATCGACTTCTGTATTTTTACTTTTATGATACTTGATTTTCTTGTTTTACTTCAAACATTGATTTCTTAAAGTTAAACCTTATCCCGAGCACGAGCCCGACTGCCATCATGTTTCCGAGCAGGGCGCTACCTCCGTAACTAATAAATGGAAGCGGAATACCGGTAATCGGAAGCAAACCAATATTCATCCCGACATTTTCCAGTACGTGGAACATCAGCATCATCACAACACCCGTACAAATATAAGAATAAAATGGTACAGCGACATCAAGTGCGACACGAATAATTTGGTAAATAAGCAAGAAATAAATTGCCAGTAAAATACTAGCGCCGATAAAGCCATAATCACCGGCTACAATGGTAAAGATAAAGTCATTATGATTTTCCGGAATTGCAATCGCGTCATATCCCGCACCGTTTCCAGAAATCTGTCCGGAACCAATTGCCGTCATCGCTCGCAGCACTTGGTAGCCCCCGCCTTGAGGGTCATTTTCCGGGTTAATCCACGTCGTAATCCGCTCAAATTGATACGGTTTGAAACCAAGACTCGTCAGCCAATTTTGATGATAAATAACCATCCAAATCAGCGCCGTCCCAATCGCCGCAATCGAGCCAAACAGCGGCACGATGATTTTCCAAGTAATCCCAGAAATAAGAATCATTCCCGACATAATTGCGATAAATACTAGCGCCGTCCCTAAATCGGGTTGCAACATAATAAGAATAAGCGGAACTAACGTAAATACGCCGATTTTTATTAGTAACCAAGCATCCATTTTCAAATTATGAACTTTGTACGTCCGGTTATGATCCCAAATCACTTTCGCTAAAACGACAATTAAGATAACTTTTACAACCTCAGATGGCTGAATGTTCCCTAAAAATGGAATAACAATCCAGCTTTTCGCACCTTTTACTTCCTTCCCAAAAAGCAACACAAACACAAGTAAAAATAGGCCTAGTCCATAAAAGTAATAAGCCCATTTCGTAAGCCGGTCATAATCTAGTTGCATCACGACAATAATCGCAAAGGTCGAAACCACGAACCACATACCTTGCTTGACAACAAAGTTTGCATCGTATTGATTATTTGTTAATTGCGCACTATAAATGGACACCAAACTGATTATCATAAGTAACATCATCGATAAAACAATCCCGTAATCAATGCGTCCAGCTAGTTTATTTTGTTGATTCATTATTTAATTACTCCTTACTGGTTGGTTTGATAAACAAAACTAACTCTTTCTCCCAAACAGTTTAAAAAAGAAAATCACATGAAACGATTTCCTTTTTCTAAGTTAACTTCCGGAGCATTGTATCTCGCCGATAACACGAGCCCAAGTGCCATAAACGCGCCAAGAAGTGAGCTTCCCCCATAACTGACAAAAAGTAGTGGAATACCGGTAATTGGAAGAAGACCAATCGTCATCCCGATATTTTCTAAAACGTGAAATAAAATCATCGAGCAAACACCCGTACAAATATACGAGTAAAAAGGAATATTTATATCTAAAGCCACTCGAATTATTTGGTAAATCAGTAAAAAGTATAACATAATAAGCACACAGCCACCAATGAAACCGAAATTCCCACCAACAATAGAGAAAATAAAATCATTATGGTTTTCCGGAATCGCAATTGCCTGATTACCGATACCATTCCCTTGTAACTGGCCTGAACCAATCGCCTGCATCGAACGCAGCAACTGCATCCCGTCACCAAGCGGATCCTCTTCCGGCCTTAACCAAGAAGTGATACGTTTAAATTGATACGGTTTGAAGCCGATTTTTTGTAATACTCCAGGGCTGTACATAACTAAATAAATTAAAGTTCCACCAATAACAGCAATCGAACTAAAAACTGGTAATAAAATTTTCCATGTCACACCACTAATAAATACCATACCAACAATAATCGCAATAAAAACTAAAATTGTTCCAAGGTCCGGCTGAAGTGCTACAAGACCCAGTGGAAGAATAGAAACAATACCTATTTTTAAAAGTAATTGCATATCTAAGCTTACGGTATGTAATTTGTATTTTTTGTTATGGTCCCAAATTACTTTTGCAAGTGCTAAAATTAAAAAACTTTTCATTAATTCCGATGGTTGTAAGCTCCCTAGCGATCCGATACTAATCCAACTTTTGGAACCTTTTCGCTCGTCACCAACAATTAATACAAGCACAAGAAGTAAGTTACCGATTCCATAAAGATAGTACGCCGCCCATTGCAGTTTATCATAGTCGAAAAAAAGTACAATAACAACAACGACACCTGTAGAAATAACAATCCAAATAGACTGTTGCAATAAGAAATTATTTGTATACTGGTCGTTAACAAGCCCAGCGACATAAATCGCTACAAGACCAATAACACATAGCAACATCATTAAAAATATAATCGAATAATCTACTCGAACTGCCTTTTTTCTATTTCTAGCCATTGTTTTCCGTCCTTTTATGTTTGAATTTAAATGTAAAGAGGCTGCTATTCTTAAAAAGAGCAACAGCCTTCATCTATTATAATAAAGTTTACCTTGGATAGGAAGCTTTTTCACCAAATTCTAATCTTCTTTCTGTTTTCTTTAATATTCAAACCGGGTCGAAGCAAGCGGATGAATATGCTGTTTGCCGTCTTTTTCGGTAATGTCCGCCGTAATATGGAAAACATCGCGAAGCAGTTCGGTAGTGAAAACCTCTCTAGGCGTACCATTTTCAACTAATTGTCCATTTTCACACACAAAGACATAATCACTATAAATCGCCGCTTGATTTAAATCATGTAAAACGAGCACAATAGTTAAATTATATTCTTTATTTAAATGCACGAGTAAGTCTAGCAATTCCAGTTGATGCGCAATATCCAAGTAAGTAGTTGGTTCATCTAGTAGCAAAATCGGTGTTTTTTGCGCGAGCGCCATTGCTAGCCAAGCGCGTTGACGTTCACCGCCCGATAATGAATGCAGCGGTCGATAAGCTAGTTCCTCTAAATTACATACCTTAATGGCCCACTGAATGACAGCCTCATCCTCTTCTTGTAAAGTGGAAAGCCAACTCCGGTGTGGCAATCGACCGTAAGCAACCAAATCATGTACCATCACATCGACCAAACCTTCTGGCGCCTGTGATAGCATCGTCATTTTCTTCGCTAAGTCTTTGGAAGGAATCTCGATAATATTTTTTTCGTCCAATAAAACTTCTCCACTATCTGGTTTCAAAAGGTGCATCATCAAACGAAGCATGGTTGATTTTCCTGAGCCATTTGGACCGATAAGTGTGGTGATTTTACCTTCTGGAATGCGCGCACTCACATTTTTCATTTCAAAGTCTCTTTTACGCGCGAAAGATACATTTTTTAGTTCTAATGCTGGCTTCATGATGCAACCCTCCCTCTTTGAAGTAAGAATAAGAAGAATGGTGCGCCAATCATCGCAAGCAGGATTCCAACCGGCAGCTCAATCGAACCAAACCAGCTTCTCGCCGCTGTGTCAGCAAAACCCACTAATAAAGCCCCGCCAAGTGCGGATAGTGGTAATAAATACTTGTAGTCATTACCGATAATTAAACGGAAAATATGCGGCACAACCAGACCAACAAAACCAATCAATCCGGCTACGCTGACCGCAACCCCACTTAGAAACGCCGCTAACATAATAATGAAAAAGCGGTGTCGTTCTACAGAAAAGCCAAGCAATTTCGCCGCATCATCCCCAAGGAGTAACACATTGGAAGAACGAATTGCAAAACCACTTAAAACAAATCCGACCAACATATATGGCCAAATCATATCCAAATGATACCAACTTTTCCCAGAAAGCGTCCCTGTCATCCACGAAATAACACTTTGGACCCGGTTGCTATAAAGTACCATTACGCCAGACGTCATCGCCCCAATAAAGGCATTAATCGCAACCCCGGACAAAATGACACGTAACGGAGAAACGCCGCGGTCCCATGCAAGTAAGTAAATTAAAATGGCTGTACCAAACGCACCTAAAAATGCACCAATCGGCACAAAAGAAGCTAATGCCGGAAATGCTAATGTCATCAAAATCGCGACAAATCCACCACCCGCCGAAACCCCAATCACTCCCGGGTCAGCTAATGGATTCCGCATCACGCCCTGTAGTAAGCAACCAGCAATCGCTAGCGCCGCGCCAACCAAGAACGCAATTAATAACCGCGGCAAACGTAAATTCCAAATCAATTGATTTGCAAGGTCGCTCCCACCACCAGTTAAAGTTTGCCAAGCGTCACTATATGTAACTTTCACGGACCCAGTTGTCAGCCCGTAGAAAAAAGCTAAAATAAGTAAAACGATTACTACAATAAAAGTTATCCGTCTACGTTTTCGCCGCGGATCGTGCGCCTTCACAGTTGTCATTAGTTATCCACCTTATTTATTTCATCTGTCATATAATCCAATGCTTGATCAATTTTCATACCAGGATTCGTTCCGAAAAGTTCTGCCGGAAGTACGACAATATGATCATTTTTAACAGCGCTTGTTGAGTTCCAAGCTTCATTTTGTTTCATTTCTTTCTTAAATGCTGCTTCTGTTTCTTTTTCATCCCCACCGTGGATCATTAGGAAAATCACTTCTGGGTCAGCAGCAACAATTTTTTCTACATTCATCGATGCATATTGCGGAAAGTTTTCCACGCCTTTAAAATCTTTCGCGACATTTTCTCCACCAGCAATTTCTAACACATTTCCACTTAACGAGGATGGCAGTGCCGCGTAATTACTTCCGGGAGCTCCTAGAACAAGGAGTGCGCGTACTTTTTTACCTTGTTGCTTCTGCTTCACTTCTGCTACCTTTTGATCAATACTCGCTTCTAACTCTTTCGCTTTCGTTTCTTTACCTAAAAGTTCGCCAAGTACGGCTGTTTGTTTTTTAATTTCGTCAATGGAATTCGCTCCAGTCAGCACCACTTTCGGGCCGACACCTTCCATTGCGGGAACATCTTTTAAATTTTGCTCGGAACTTGCTACAATCGCGTCTGCACCAAGAGCGGCAATTTTTTCTAAGTTTAAATCATGGGTATTACCGACTTCTGTTGCTTTCTTCGCACCGGCTGGAACACCGCTTGCGTCCGTCGTTTGGCGACCAACTACCGTTCCACCAAGCGCATAGATAATATTCATATCTGCATTCGTTAGCGCGATAATTCGTTCTGGTTTTTTATCAAAAGAAACATCACGACCAGCCATATCTGTTATTGATAGAGCCGCTTTCGCTTTTGTTTCGTTTTTGGTTGTTTCATTATTTGTATCCGTTGCAGTATCATTTCCACACGAAGCAAGGAGTAGTGCGGCTGTTATACTTAACGTCAATATAGTAATTTTCTTCATAATTCCCCTCCACAATACTGTCCTTTTCATTTTACTAAATTATAACACGATATTCAAAAAGACGAACCCCTAATTGAGAATTATTTTCATCTATATCCAAATAGTCGATATTTTCCAGCTGATACTTTATAATTAACATAAGGAGGCGATGAAAAATGACCGACAATCTTTTTCCAAATCTATCGCATGAAAATTGCAAAGAAACGATGCCCCCAGTCACAACGGAACAATTCAAAGAAGCCGCCATTCTCGAAAAGAATCGCAAACTTGAAGAAATTTTAAACATCGTTGATAAAAAGAAGCTAAGTATTAAAAAATAACGAGGACCTGTTCGCGCAGGTTCTTTATTTTACATTTAATTCCGAGTTAACTCATAAGATAAGTTATATTTATTTTATTTCGCTTGAAAATCATGTATACTAGAAAAAAAGACACGTCAGGAGGCCCCTACATTGGCTATTTTAGAACTAAATTTTAAATCTGAATGTTTAGCTATGCAAACAAGTGTAACGGTGATTTTGCCCGAAACAGAAACACTTTACCATGGCTCCATTTCTAAATATAAAACATTATATATTCTGCATGGCTTATCTAATAACCACACAACTTATGTACGTAATACAAATATCGAACGCTACGCCACGGAAAAAGGACTCGCTGTCATCATGCCCGCCGCAGACCATAGTTTCTATTCTAACATGGTTCACGGTCGCGACTTTTTCGAGTTTGTTAGCACAGAACTTCCACACGTAATGAAAAACTGGCTGCCACTTTCCGACAAAAGAGAAGATACTTTCATTGCTGGGCATTCGATGGGCGGTTACGGTGCGTTCAAAGTTGCACTTACTTTCCCAGAAAAATTCCAAGCCGCAGCAAGTATGTCCGGCGTCATGGATATTAATTATATCATTAAAGAAGACTGCTTCGAAAATTTCAGCACACGTGCCATCACCGGCGAAATGACCAGCCAAACTGGTACGGAAAACGATCTCTTTCATTTATTAGAAACCAACCTAAACAACCAAACCGAATTACCAGCCCTTTTCCAAAATTGCGGCACAGAGGATTTCCTTTATGAGGATAATATTCGTTTCCGCGATTTTGCACTTGAGAGAAATGCCCCGTTAGAATATCGCGAAGGCCCCGGCGACCATGACTGGGAATTTTGGGATAAAAGCATCAAAGAAATCATTGACTGGCTACCACTTTCATAAAAAGAAGACTTGGACACGCCATCCAAGTCTTCTTTTTTAATGCGTAAATCCGTAAGAATCATTGCGTCCTTTGTCATGATAAAGCACTCTGGCATGCTCTAAATTATGAAGTGCATCTCTGAAATCAGCAGCAAATTCTTCCGCCACATTATGACCCAAATCTGCCCGGCAAACAAAACGTTGAATAATGGTATCACTTAAATCAGCCGGTAGTGGATACGCCGGAACTTGCCAGCCTTTCATCAAAAGTTGGTCAGCAAGATCGTACAAAGTCCACTCCACATCAAGTCCGTCCTTCATTTTATAACACACAATTGGCAAATTCGCGCCATCATTAATAATCTCAAAATAGCCGCTTTTTTCTACTGTTTTTGTGAGGTAAAGCGCCGTTTTCTTTGTTTTTTCGTGAATTTCTCGGTAACCTTCAAAGCCATAACGCAAGAAATTATAATATTGACCGATAATTTGGCTCGCACTACGGGAAAAATTAATCGCCATCGTCGGCATCGAACCACCTAAATAACTTACTTCGAAAATAAGTTCTTTTGGCAAATATTCTTTATCTTTCCATAAAATCCAACCAACACCTGGATAGACTAAACCATATTTATGACCAGAAGTATTAATCGAAACAACATTTTTCAAACGGAAATCCCAAGGCAATTCTGGGTTCACAAATGGTGTAAACATCGCGCCACTCGCCCCGTCAATATGAATGACTAACTGATGCTCATTTGCTTCATTATAAATTTCTACTTTTTCATCTAACAAAGCAATATCGTCAAATTTGCCAGTATAAGTGATACCTAAAATCCCGACAATCCCAATTGTGTACTCGTCGACGAAATCAAATACTTTATCCACATCGATGCTAAGATGCTCTTTATCCATTGGTACGACGCGCATATCAACATCCCAGTAGACACAAAATTTTTCCCAGCACACTTGATAACCTGATGAAATAATTAAGTTAGGGCGTTTTGCCTGAATATCTAGGCCGCGCTTTTCTGCATTATTACGCCAGCGAAACTTCATTGCCAAACCGCCCAGCATGCAAGCTTCCGACGAGCCAACTGTAGAAGTTCCTAGATAAGCCATATCTTTTGGCGCATTCCATAAATCTGCCAAAATATTGACACAGCGATTTTCTAGTTCAGCTGTCTGCGGATACTCGGATTTATCTATCGCATTTTTCGCGAGCGTTTCTGACATCAGTATTTCTGCCTCTTTTTCCATATAAGTCTGGCAAAAAGTCGCTAAATTTTGCCGTGCATTCCCTTCATCCATCAGCTGATCTTTCACAAGTTGGTAAGCAATACGCGGTTCCATTGGTTCTTTTTTTAATACATATTTTGGGATACTCGTGCTTTCTTCCTCAGATCCAAAGAGCGGGATTCGATAACTTTCATGTTTTCGCTTGTCGTTTTCACTATAAAGCATCTTTTTTCCTCCTTTTAACTAACTGATCATCTTCCCTCACCAATACCCTTAAACCAAAGAGGCAAACCGTTCAATTTTTCACAATAATTTGTTATACTACGATGGTACATAAAAGGAGGTTTCCTATGCTTGATTTAATTTTTCCGCTTTTGCTCATTATTCTTGGTATTATCTACCGGGTCAATCCGCCCAAAAATAAAGAAAGCCGCTTTAGTTACCGAACGAAAGCTTCTTTAAAAAACGAAACTACTTGGCAAAAAGCGCATCACTTGCTTGGGAATTACTGGATAATTATCGGTATTTTGCTTCTAGTTTTATCACTCGTACTAGCTTTCATCCCAATGCACGCCTTTGTTCGCAGTTCTGTTTTATTAACGACAAGTATTTTCGCCGTGCTATTTTCCGTCATATTAGTCGAGAAAAAATTACAATAAAAAAAGCACCGCGTTAAGCAGTACTTTTCTGTAATCCATTACATATAAGTCCAAAAAAAATTTAGTCTTCCTTTTTAATTATCGTATTACGTTCTGTGACGCGATAAATATGAATTGTAAGGTAGACACGTTCGTCTCTTGTTAATTCTGTATGATGCGTATTAATTAAATATGCATCAATTTTTTTCGTGCATTTAAAAGCTTCGGGGTACTTGAGTTGCACTTGTTCGTATAAAAAGTCATCGCCGGAATCGACAATTTCTTTTCGAAGTAAACGTTGTGCGAAATACTGTAAATGTGTAATAAAGCGTGTGTAGTTCAGTGAAGTTTCATCTAAAACCATGCCATAGTGATACGTAACGATACTTAAAATATCTTGAACAATTTGGGTCATTGCTACTGTCATGTGCATTTGTTGTCCGTCTTGTCTAGCGTTTACAATGTGAAGTGCGATAAAACCAGCCTCATCTTCATCCAAGCGAATACCAACTTCTTGCTCGATAAAATCTAAAGCCTTCATGCCAACTAAATATTCCGCATGATAAAATCGTTTTATTTCCCACAATAGTGCGTTTTTCAAGTTGATACCTTGATTATACCGTGACACTGCGAAATTAATATGGTCCGTGAGAGTCAAATAAATATTGTCACTTAAATCTGTTTCCAGCGTTTCTTGCGCATACTGGACAACATCATCCGCAACACGTAAATGTTTCAGTGGTATCTCGCTAAGTAATTCAGAGAGCTTTTCTGAAAGTTCATGTGTTTCCATTACGAATGTTTTTTCAATATTGGCTACCTCCACCTCATCTCCAATCTTCTTTTGAAAAGCAAGACCACGGCCCATCACTACAGACTCCTTGCCACTTTTACCCTCGGCGATTACAACATTGTTATTCAGTATTTTTTTGATAATCATGCATTTTCACCTCTTTCAAAAGAAAAAAACCCAAACTAATTCCAATGCTATTGATATCAAAATAGCACTTGAATTAATTCAGGTTTTGCCTGCCTCAGCAGTAACAATCCTATGCTTTTCTCTAACATTATAGTACAAAAAGAAACCGATTACAAGTGGTTTTTTGATATTCAATTTTAGATTACTTTATATCTTCCCTACTTTACCACAACTTATTCATTGACATGTAGTTTTCTGCATGCTATTTTTGGCTGGAGGTGATAAATTATGGTAACACGCTCGAAGCAAATTTTTATTAACTTGCCTGTAAAAGATTTACAAGCAACCATCGCTTTTTTCACGGAACTTGGCTACGAATTCAACCCGCAATTCACAGACGAAAATGCTACCCAAATGCTCATCGGGGAAAATATTTTCGCCATGCTCTTGAAAGAAGATTTCTTCCAGACTTTCCATAAAGAAGGCATCGCTGACACAACAAAAGCACGCGAAGTCCTCATCACAATCACCCAAGATAGCCGCCAAGACGTCGACAATCTCGTCGATCATGCTCTGAAAATCGGCGCCAAACAAGCCGGAGAAACGCAAGACTATGATTTTATGTATAGCCGAAGTTTTCTCGATTTAGACAATCATCTATGGGAAATCGCTTATTTAGACGAATCCGCTTTAAAATAAACAGAAAAAGCCACTGGAATTCATTTGATTCCAGCGGCTTTTTTAAATTTCCGTATTTTCTTCATTGCCCAGTCATAATGGCTCGATGTGCTTGAAATAAAAATAGCACCAAGCGAAGTCGTATTCGTCCATTTATAATATTTCTTTGTAAATAATTCTTCGTTCGAATGTCCAGCAATTAAAATCATTTCTTTATTGTGGGTTTCATTCAGTAATTCCCTTGCACGCTCCAAATCGGTTGTTTGATACTTCTGCCAAATAACCAAATTAAGTTCCGGCGTCGTTTTCCAAGTATACCCTTCTGCCGGCATAAATGGCTTCTCGCCGCTCATACCAATCCGGTACCAGTCGAGCGCCATCTTATGCCATTCATGCAAATGCACTAAAACATCGCGTATATTCTTATCCCTGTCCTCAAACGGAAACGCCATCTGCTGCGATTCTTTAGGAATAGAATCAATTAAATCATTCAACTGTTGATACTTTTCCGCACTTTGTTGCAACAATTCCGCTTTATTCTTTGGTCTAGCCATATAAACATGACCCCTTTCTAACAAATATGTAAGTTTAAATACGTATTTCGTCGCCTTGCACGAGGGATTAAAACGCCATTTGCCTATAAAATGGAAGATATCACTCAGCAAAGGAAGGATGAACATGAAAAAAATCGTTATTATTATTATGAGCTTAGTAATACTTATCGGGATCGGATTCGGAGCATATTACTTTAAAAACGCCAACCGCCTAGGAGCAGATGTTTCCTATGTTAAAATTACAAAAGACGGTGAAATGGGCAAAAAAGTAAGCTTCAACTATTCCTATACACTTCCAGCATATGATGAAACTGGCAAAGAAACAGAAGTGACTCTTTCTGCAGACAAAAACTTACGCAAAGGCGCCTATTTGAAAATCTACAGCAAAAAGGACAAAGGCGTAACGTCATTTGAAGAAGTCGCAGAAAAAGAAGTCCCAACTAAAGCAGCTGAAAAACTGAAATAGTAACGAAATCTCCTCCTTGTGAGGGGATTTTTTATATCGAAATGTATACCTCTATTTTCCCATTTGTATGATACCATTCAAAATCCGTTCTATATGCGCGCTTTAATTCACTGTCCCGCTCCCAAATCTCCTGCCAAGCTTCCTCAACACCTTTATGATTGGCATTATCTACAGAAAACACCAAATACGCTCCTGCCTCGATTATTGCGCTATTCTCTTCATCCCAACCTTGCGTTCCGACCAACAAATCGTAATCGCCTTTATAATCACTTGCATAATTGCTATACACCGCAAAAATATCCCCAGCAGGCTTCTCTACCATCACTTCACCCCAAAGCTCTGCAATCGGACTAAAATTTTCATTATTTGCACGTATCTTTTTCCCAAAAATTTCTTTATTCTCTTGTAAAATCATCTTTTGCCGCCTCCTTTAAAATCATTATAGCGAACAAAACCTGACAACTATCTGTCAACAATTCAAATTAAAATAAAGTTTTTCCACTTCCGCTTTATATTCTTTTTGAAGCGATGCCGGCTCTAAAATTCTCACAGCACTACCAAACATCAGTAAAAATGGAATTATTTGCCGCTCTAAATCATAGAGAAAAGTCACACGTACATAGTCTTCCCCTGTTTCCATTTCTTCCCACAAAAAATAATCCAACAATTTCCCGAGCTGATTTTTCGGGAATTCCAAAACGATTCTTTCCATTTCTCCGGGCTGATACTTGATTTCCGCTATTTCCATAATTGCCTTATCCATTTCTTTCAAAGCGGTTATCCGAGTTAATTTAAAATGACGTACCGCTGCTCTTTTATGGCAATAAGCTTCTAAATACCAACTACCATCCATTAAGTTTAGCTTCTGCGGTGAAATTTCGCGCTCCGTTTCTGTACCACTCATGGCGATATAACTAATTTTCAGTTGTTTATTAGTTGTAAATGCTTTTTGAATGTAGGCAATTTTCCGCTTCACTTCTGCTTCAATTTGGCGGCGATGTTGTGTCGCGGAATCAAAGAAAATATGATTGCTTGCCGGCTTATCCGTTTGCAACAAGGTGATTTTCTCTCGCAGCGTTTCTTGGCTATCATTCAACATAAACTCCGACCGCGCCTCTAACGCTTCCAACAAAATCTGTTTTTCTGCCTCCGAAAAAGTAAATGTCGCTAATTTATACGTATCAAGCATCGTGAATCCGCCATTTTTGCCCGGCAAAGAAACGACTGGAAATCCCGCGTACAAAAGTGTCTCCATATCACGGTAAATCGTCCGCGTGCTTACTTCAAATTTTTCAGCCAGCTCACTTGCCAGCACTTTTCGTTCCAAAATCATAACCAATATCGCTAAAATCCGCTCTAATTTCATCCCCAAATCCCCGCTTTCTTATCGATCAAAAACCCATGCATATGTAATGGATAAAGTTTCCCGCATCATTTTCTTATATTTACCGGCTGATTGTGTTTTCGCTGGAAGCCCTGACGCATCAACACCTTGGCGCTTCGCCAACATTAAAGCGCGGTACATATGATAATCACTCGTTACAATCACCGTTTTCCCTAAATTAAATTTCTCTTTACTATATTTAAGGTTTTCTTCCGTTCTTCTTGATTTATCTTCCACATTAATCCGGCTTCTAGCAATTCCTTGATTAACTAAATATTCTTCCATAACCGATGCTTCCGAGGCACTTTCATCCTCACCTTGACCTCCGCTAACAATGACTTTTAACGTAGGATTTTCGTTTAAATAAGCCACAGCCGTATCCAATCTTTCCTTTAATACTGACGAAGGTTCTGCCGGATCCCCGTTCACTCGCGCACCTAAAATCAGCACCGTATTCGCATTTTCACTTGGTTTTGCCCTTGACCCACTAAACATAAATGCCGCTACAATTAACAAATATATAAATCCAATTGCGATTAAAATAACAAAAATTTTTCTAAGGCGTATCATCTAGCTCGTCCTCTCTTTCGTTCTTTAATTATAGTTTAGCAGAAGATTGTAAATAAAAGAGAAAGAAAAGGTCAATTTAAGGGAAAATAGAAAAAACACCCCAAAAACAGTTTTAGGATGTTCATCGTTTAGCAGTTAATTCCATGGTATTTATTTGATTACTAACTTCAGTATTTTGATTTTCAAAGTATGCTCTTAATAAGTTGTCTTTTTCTTTTTGAACGTTTTTTACAAATTCTTCTGTACTCATTGATAGCCTCCCTATAATGTCACTTTGTTTATTTTCATCGTTAACCTTGGAGTTAAATATTACTAATAAAAAAAGCTACAAACAGCATCATACAGCCATTCATAACTTTTTTCATTATATGGAGATGGTGGGAGTCGAACCCACGTCCAGAAATATCGGCACTTAAATATCTACGAGCGTAGTCACCGTATTAGCATTTCGCATAAACATCGGCCCGGTAACAGGCTTCCATTCAGCTAGTCTGATTAAGCTCTTCTATTTAACCTCAGACGGAGATTAACTAGTGTAGCCCACTTAGAGTGAGACCCTTACCGTAGCACATGGGCGATGCACGGAGGATCAGCTATGCTACTGCTTATTAGGCAGCGAAAGCTAGGTTTTGTTTTTCTTTGCCAGTTATTATTGGCTTTGACGTTGATAACGAGGACGATCCCCCCGACTCGCAACTCAAGCTCGAACTATCCCTGTCGAATCCGTAACATCCCCAGAGTTAAAGTCTAACAGTAGATATTATACAGGAAAAAACGAGGCTTTACAATCAGAAAAAACTTGTGACATAGCCAAATACGCAACTATTATTTAGCAAGTCACAAGTTTCCCATTAATTAATCGTTATTTTTACCGAGTAACTCATAACTTCGCCTTCGTCTACATAAGGCTCTATGCCGTTAAAATCAATCCCAATGGTATATTCGCCTTTATCAAGGCTACTTGTCGGTACGATAATTTGCTTCGTCACTTCGTCGTAATCCACTTTTGCTGAGTTATATACTTCTTGCTCATTTGAATCACGAATCCAAACTTCTTGAAAACCACTAATTCGGCTTAAATCATCCAGTTGCGTATAAATTGGCAACGTAATATTTGTATCCTCACCAAAAACAACATTTTGATCCGGCAAAGTTCCAATTTGACCTAGTACGATTACTTTATCCACAATGGTTGGTGGCAACACATTTAAATAATTATAACTTAAATCCATACTTACCAAACTATCCAAATGAGTGAAATCCGTCATTTCTGTTCTGAATTGATTCGTTTGGAAATTTACTTTCTGCAAATTTTTCAAGTTGGTAAAATCTGGAATGTCTTCTGAAGCGAGTCCACAACTGCTCATCAACAAGGTTTCTAACTTAGGAATATTAGAAAAATCTGGTAAGCCGCCAACGATGGTTCTATTATTAAAATCAAGATACGTTAATTCTGGGTAGTTTTGATAATCAGGTACTGTAATGTTTGCAGGTGGGATTTCGGATAATTGGCCCCATTCTGCCCTTAAAGTATCTAATTTAGGCAAGGTTGGTAAATCGGGAAAACCTGTAAACATGGTTTGCGTTGGATAAATCATGATGTTGTTTACATTAGTAAAGTAAGCATTTCCTAACATTTGCAAATCTTCGTCCGTTAGATAATCGCTAAAATAGCCCAATCCTAAAGATGTCACGGCATCTACGTCATCTTGCGTGATTACGTCTGTCACATCTGTTTTATCAAAGTTCTCCACCATATCTTCTGCTAAATTTTCATCTGGAAAAACATCAATTATTCTAGCTGGTAATGGGTAAATATCTGTCACGTCCGCACTTACATCGATTGTTTTAAAAGAAATAACGCCAACAATAATCATACTAATTACTAGAAATACTTTACATAGGTTTTTCATTAGCTCTCCTCCTTCAAATAAAGAGCGGGAAAGTTTTCCCGCCCAGTTTCATTATTGCGCAGATGGCATAACCCGCACATTATCCATATGAATACTTGTTCCACCTGGAGAATCCATTTGGAAACTTGTATTTATATTGCCAGTTGTGACTTTAACATCTTTAATCGTTACATAATGCCAAACATTATCCGCCACCAAGTCAATTGTTTTCCCGTCGCTACCATCAAAATTATTGACAGTCATTTGCGCTTTGGCTGCGTCGTCTTCACTTACTTTGACCCATGCTTCGACGTCATAATTAGCGTTATTCGTTGGAACAGCTATTTGTTGCGATAAAGTTTGTTTATACGCCCCTGGTAAATAGAAATAAGCGCTCTGTTTACCAAATGCTGGTGATTCTGGAGGATTTACACCTGAGCCACTATCAATGCCATAAGCCTTGTCCTGACCGTCTGGATGCGACTCTATCCAATTTGTTGTTGCTGCAGCGTCACGTTCAAATCCACCATTATCAAGTAAATTCACTTCTGATTGAACAGGAGAATTAATCGGTTCAGCGGAAACTAGAATTCTATCCATATTAATATTCCCCGTCGATTCTCCGTCCAGTAAGAATGTAATTTTATTCGTACCTGCTTTTAATTTCACTGCTGTTTCTGTATCTGACCAGATATTCCAGTTTTCGCCTTTAGAAGGGAATGTTACGCGCGAGTTGTAATCGCCATTTGTGTATAAATCAAGCGTTTGCGGCATACCAGTTCCGTTAGCCGTACGTGTATTTAACACATATTCACCGTCTGCCGGTACATCTATTTCAAATTTGATTTCATCTCCTGCTGTTCCAAATCCGCCGACAAAACCTTCTCCACTATAAAACCAGTGATCATTTGCTACTTTTAAAGTGCCTGCGAGACTTGCTTCTTCGGCTTCCACTTTTGCTACAGTTGGCGTAAAACCAGTGGTAACCTTATCTAGTGAAACTTGATCCGCTTTGTCACCAGCATCTGTCACTACTTTATACGAAATACTATTTTTTCCAGCTGAAAGAGGTAATGTTTCGGATGCAACTGTCCATTCTGTCGCTGGTTTCAATGTAGTTTGTTTCACATATTCTCCGTTGACGAAAATACTTAGGGCTTGGTCCTCACTAGATGCATTTTTATACGTTAAATCAACGTTATAGTCGCCAGAGTCTTTGACGTTTGCATAAATAGTTGTTCCCGCGCCATCTGTATCATAGCCATCTACATACGTTTTTTCTGTGACTGGTTTATCAGCAACCGTCGCTGCAAAACTAGAGCCATTTTCCATTTCGTATGTGCCGGATTGGTCAACTTTTATCGAACCAGATGTTTTAATAACCGTGTCTTCGCTTGCTTGAGCAGGTACTTTGACATAAGTTACTGCTCCGTATATATCGCTTCCGACTGCATACCCGCCGCCATCTGCATTTTCGAGTGCGGATAAATCGTCGTATACTTTACTGTCCGTGCCATTTACTTGCACATTTTCAGCAGCATTTCCATGAAGTTTGACAATGTAGTTTTCTGTATCTGCTTCAAAACTGCCTTCTTTTGCACCAATGGTAAACGTAGTAGCGTCGGCTGTATTAGAAGTGGTCATCTTTTGTTTTAAATAGGTATCTTTTTCGTAATCAAAAGATTTCCCGTCATCGTCATAATGTGTAAAGGAAGTATCTTTTTCTGATGCAAAAGTGTCCAAGTAAACTGTTTTAACTGCGGATTCGCCAACATAATTTTGCGGTTGTTGCATTGGTATAATCGCGCCTTGCTTAACAAACATCGGTACGTCCGTCCAGTCTTCATCATTTACTTCATAATTAATGGTTTGGTTGCCATCATAAACATCGCCGCGATTATAATCAATCCACGTTCCAGCAGGTAAATAAATATCTCGCGAACCTGCTCCTTCTTCTAAAACTGGCGCTGCTAAAATCGCATCCCCAAACATCCATTCATCCGTCAAATTCACTACATTTTCATCGGTAGGATTATCAAAAGTAAGCGGCTGAACGAGACCAACGCCAGAATCATAAGCTTGGCGTTCATAGGCGTACATGTATGGAATCATCGAATAGCGCCAAGTCATCGCACTTTTAGCAATCTCTTCTGCCGTCCCACCGTAATACCAAGGTTGCCGTTGTTGGTTGTCATTCCCATGGGTACGGAAAACGGGAACAAGGGAGCTAAATTCCATCCAGCGGCTATATAGTTCCGGATCAGGATTTAAAACTTGTCCAGAATTCGCATTAAAGCCACCTGTATCCATTCCCCATTTTGTTTGGCCAAGGTTGATAGTGGACAGCATCGTACTAGGTTGTTCTTGCATCCCATTGGCCCAGTCGATTACTTCCCCTTTTTTCCATTGTACGCCAATATCCCCGGACCAAATCGAGGTAGAATAACGTTGTGCTCCTGGATAATAAGTTCTTCCAGTTTGCCAAACACGTTCATTCGTATATTCTCTTTGCCCTTCGTACATTGCTTCTGATGTGAAGCCAGTCGTGAAATTCCCAAACCAATAATCTGCACCATTTGAGGATACTTTGTCAGTTTCATCATTCCACCAACCAACGATTCCTTTATCTAGTGCATCTTCCGAATGGGACCACCACCAATTGCGTTCATCTGGATTATACGGATCAATACTTCTAACCATTACCGGGAAAGCATAATCTTCATAAGCTTCTTGCCCTGGATACCAGTAACCATTTGCTTCCGCGTCCTTGCCTTGTTGCGTTTCCGTCCCGTCTTGCAAAGTAGTTACCACACGCGGCTTCGTAATCCCAATCATTTTCACGCCTAGTGCATCCATATCACTTTTTAACGTTGTATCTGCTGCTGACGGGAAATTGTCAGTATTCCAAGCAAATTCGCCGCAGTCCCCGCCGTACGTTGGATCGCCGTAAAATTTCCAATCATAATCAAATGCGAAGGAATCAATTGGGATACCTTTTGCACGATACGTATCTATATTTTTTCTAAATTCCGCTTCATTTGTGCCCCATTCGAAATTAGAAAAACCTAGCGACCATTTTGGCATCATTGGTGTGTGCCCAGTTACATCCGCATACGAAGACATAATCGTTTCTGGCTCACCAGACATTAAATACATCTCCACATTTTCTTTCACATAACGGCGCCCTTCAACTACAGTATCGCCATAATAAAACTCCAATTTTTCTTCATCTGAAACGGAATACGGATATCCGCCATCACTATCTACTAGCAAACCATATCCCGCTGTCGACCACATAAACGGACCACCTGCATTACCTTGTTGCCCCGCTTGTGCTGTTTTGCTACTATCCGCCGCAGTGTTATCACGTTCCATCCCAAGATCCCCGTCGCTAAAACTAATACCATAAGCGCCGTAGACATGGTCAGAAGCGCCACGTTTAAACCGAACACCACCATCAAAAATCCCGCCATCAGCAGATTCAGACAATAACGTTTTACCGTCCTTGTCTTTGAAAGTCATTCGTGCTGGCTGTTTGGAAATTTCAAGCGTACATTCCTCCGTCGAAATAATCATCGGATCAGCGTCCAAATCAATCGTTGCTCCAATCGCAGTAAAGGTTGCATTAGGATCAATCATCGGTGTTGATTCGCTATTTTCGATATTTCGAGGTCGCAAATTCACTTTAAGTAAATTATTTGCTAGTGGAGAAATTTCTAAATAATCGTCCTCTGCTTCGTTGCCATTATCAATTTTGAGCGTAACCACATTATCTGTTACAGTCGCTTCAAGTACGTTACCAAGCCCTTCCTCCGCACTTAATTTCGCATATTCTTCTTTACTCAGTTGTTTCGCAGCTTCTGTATTTGCTTCTTTCTTCACTTCTTTTTTCTTCGTTTCTTCTGCTTTTACTTCCACTTGTAACGGCTGAGTTATACCTAAATTCAGCCAGACAAGCGGGATGACTGCTAAACTGACGCAAACTTGCTTCATACCTTTTTTCATCATCTCGCCCCTTTTTTATTCCGTAATAGTTACTGGGAAATCATAATAACCCACATATTCTCCGCTGTTATACCCTAGTTCTCCCGGTAGCAATGAGTGTTCTTTTCATTCCAGTCCTTTCAGTATAGCCACCCTCTCTATCCATCAAAAGGGTGGCTTATTGAGTTTATTTTTTAAAAACTACATGGTCAAAATTTATTCCCGCTGTGTCGCCGGCTTCAAAATCAAATACGACTTGATTATTGCCATCTTGCAAGGTTACTGGAACTTCTATCGTGCCCCAAGTATCCCAATCAGCCGTTTTCGGTAAAGCAATTTGTTGTTTTTTACCGTTGATATATACAGTTCTTATTGCATCTTCTACTCCTGCACTATAGCGAACTTCCATCGTATAATCAGAAGCGCCATCTGCTGCATCTACATCGAATTCTACTGCTTCTTTTTCAGCATCAAAACCGGCTACAAAACCAGTACCAGTATATCCCGCGTGGTCACTTGCAGTAGTTACATTTGTCAAATGAGCAAATTCCGCTTCGTACGGCGCATGATTTACACCATTTAAGACGATTGCTTGTTTAGCATCTTTTGTTGCCGCTTTTACATACGTCAAGTTTTGTACAGTATCGTAGTAATAACCAGTCGCTGCTTCGTTAAATGCATCTAGTGTATCTGCCTTCGCAACATCCGCCCCGTCAATTGTTACACTTGTTGGTTCTGTACTGAAAACTTGCATCGTTGTTTCGTCAGCCATCGCTGGAAGATCAATCGAAATTTTTTCATTCGTGAAGTCTTCTGAAACACAGATATCGCGCATTTCTCCGCCATTTACATCATCATAGAAACTATATTCGCTATCTCCAGATGGATAAACTCGGAAAGTTAAATTATCATAGGATTTTAAATCGTTTCCGACATTTTGGCCAAGTTGGTAGCCATCTGTCATGTTCATCGGAATAATCGCACCAGCTTTTGCAAATACAGGAAGCGTATCTACATCGGCATAATAAGAAATTGTTTCGCCGCCTGGGTGAATTCCGCCGTTCCAAAGATCAACCCATTCGCCTTCTGGTAAATAAACTTCTTTTTCTGTTTGGCCTTCTTGAACGATTGGCGCTACAAGTAAATCATCACCAAACATATACTGCTCATCCAAATCACGCGCGTTGATATCTTCCGGATAATCCATTGCCATTTGGCGCATCATTGATTTTCCGTTGTCCGCCGTGTCTTTTGCCGCAGTATAAATATATGGAAGTAAATTCATTCGTGTATACAAATATTTTTGGAACGTCGGTAAAATAGTTTCGTCCCCTGTTCTAGCTACTGCATTCCAAGGTGAACGTTCTTCACTTGGCGATGGATCTGATTTCTCTGAGTGGAATTGCATAATCGGTGCAAAAGCTGCCATAGCCGATGCGCGTTTATACAGTTCCGCTGTTGGATAATCTCCCGTAAATCCTGCCATATCCCACGCCCAGTAAGAAACGCCCGACGTCGAAGCACTCAGTCCCGCTTTTAGTGATGCTTGGAAAGAGTCAAAGGTGGAAGTTTGATCCCCTGACCAGTAAATGCCAGATTTTTGAGCGCCAGAAGTTCCTGAACGACTAAAGGAAACTGCTTCTGGATTAATACTTTTCGCAAAATCAAAATAACTAGAAACATAATCTGTTGGATAGCGGTTTCTCATTTCTTGTCCTTTTTCGCCATTTGAGAAGGTTGTATCACGTCCCCAAACCATCTCGCCGCCATCTGTTTTAAATCCATCAATCCCTACTTCTGTTAATAAATACTCTCGTTGTGACGTCCACCAATCTACGGCATCTTTATTAGTGAAGTCTAGTAATATCCCATTTCCAAACCACTGTGATGCCGGAACTCGGTACGGCGCCCCTGTTCCATCGTCCGCACTATACCCTTGGCTTATCATGTATGCTTCATCATTATCTCTTTGTTCATATACTGTGTTGTCATCTTTTAATACTGGAACTTGCCATAGAACGATATTCATCCCTGCATCATGAACGCTATCCACCATTGCTTTAGGATCTGTCCATTTCCCGTTGAAAGTAAAATCGTCATAGCTAAATGCTTCCCCGTTTGTCTTCGCTGTATAGGTCGCATTGTTCCAAATATAATAGGTTTCTTCATCACTCCATTGCTCTAATACAAAACCTGTTGCTGGAATATCATTTGCTTTTGCATTCGAAAGGGCCGAGTTTACATCAGAATCTCTATCCCATTCGTTCGCTGACATCCAAAGTCCGAAAGCCCATTTTGGCAGTAAAGTTGTTTTGCCTGTTATATCTGTGTAATTGTTAACAATGTCATTTTGATCTTTCCCGCTAATAACATAGTAATCAAGCATATTCGTCATATCGCCATCATTGTCTAACACAAAGCTATATTTATCTTCTACTTTGGAAGCCATTTGGAACTGTGAATGGAAATCAGAATTGACATACATCCCGTATTTATTAGCACTTACAAAAAATGGCACTGCTAAATAGGTTCTTTCTGTCTGCGCTTGATCTTGATACTCATTGTATACGTAAGTTTCCACATCTTTTCCGCGTTGGTTAATCGTGTCATAACGCTCACCAAAACCATAAAACGCTTCATCGCTCGGTGTCATAAAATTGTTTTGGTATTGATTAATCACGTTTTTTCCATCAGTTAACCAACCTAGGCTATTCGCCGTTGTGTACTCACTTGTAAGCAACGTCCCATCCGCCTGGTAAACTTCCATTCGGTAAGGTGATTTTTGGATTTCGATGCTCAAATCCTCTGTAGTTACAGTCACTTTTTCTGCTGTATCTTCTACCGTATAACCAGATTTCCCAGCGTGTCCGGTTTCTTTACCAGTTGGTGAAAGTTCCATTCGCAGTGTGTCTAAATCTTCAAAGGAAAGATATAACTTCGGCGTGAAATCACCAACTGTTGCTGTCATATTTAGTGTGATAGAATCGCCATTATCCACTACACTGCTAACATCCTGCACGTATTCCCAGTCTGTTACATAAAAAGTGAATGGACCACTTTCGTAGGCTGTTCCTCCATCTGTGGAGCCTTTTGTTGTATAAGTAATTTCATCGCCTTTTTCAAATTTGCCTAAATCTGCTTTCCAGTATGTGTTATTGCCGCTGTTATAATCGTAGGCTGCTGTGACATTTTCTTGTGCGACGCCATTCTTCGTCCACTCTACCCATACATTTTGTCCGTCTTCAATTGGCCAAGTAGTAATGTTAAGAATGACATCCTCACCGGCTTTTGGATCCCTCGGTGAACGTTCTGTCGGCTGAACTGTGTATAAATCATCATCTCCATATGGCGAGTGATATTCCCCGTCCATCGCGAAAACATTCGTTCCAAAACCGCTTAAACAACTAAATATGAGTATCCCAAGAATAAACACTAAACTACCTTTTCTCGTTCTTCGCTTCATCTCACTTTCCTCCCTTTAGCTAGCTTTTACAAAACTGTACTACTTTTGAGATATTTTTTTGCAAAATTATTAATTTTAGAATATCGATATTGTGCAAGCGGTAACATAATGTTATAATTTTTTCACAGATAGACTAAAATCGTTCAAATTATTACTAATTTCACAAAAATACGCAATTATGCCAGACCATTTTAGTGGAAAAACAATAATTGCGCTCATCAGAAGACCTTGCTTAAACTACTTTAGAATAACCAATTAACACTTGTTAAAAAAGTTAACATGTCTTCTCCCTCCTTTTTCATCTATACAGAAATTCTAACCTACACGACTTACATAAAATTAAAATACATCAAATTTGAACATATGGAGCTGTGTTTTATTATGCAAACTGTTGGTGACACGTTAAAATTCATTCGCAAAAGTAAGAACTTAACTCAACAAGAAGCTTGTACAGATGCGCTTAGTCGTTCTAATTATCAAAAGATCGAAAACAACAAAATTATGCCTAGCATGGACCGATTTATTCAACTTTTACTTAATTTCAATATGACATTAGAAGAATTCGAATTTGTAAAACGGAACTTTATGCCTTCTCCAAAAGAAAATATCCTTTATTTATACTCCAAGATTATTACTTCCTCCGAAACCGATATTTTACTAAATGTTATTTCCAAATGTGATGCTTATTTAGAAAACCACACTGATACGTTCATTTCTGATATTAAAGCTTCTCTGGAAGGCATTTTGTTAGTGGAAAAAGAGCATGATTTCGAGCTGGCTAGGCAGAAAGTAACGTACATTTGGGATAGACTTTCGGAATCTGATGAACTATTTTGGAATGATATATTGATTTTACGAAACATCTTTTTTATCTTTGAAAACGAGACAGCCCAGCATATCGTTAACCGTTTGATTAAACAATTGAAAAAATATCGCTACTTGCATCCAACCCTTTCGATTGAAATTTCGCTTCATGTTAACCGGGCGACATATTTAATTCTCGATGAAAAATACGAACTCGCTTTACATTACATTGAACAATCCATTAAAATCTCAAAGCAAAATCACTACTATTTGCAATTTTGTATGGCCATTGCGAAAAAGGGGATTGTTTTGTATAAACTTGGTCAAAAGCAAGATGGTAAACGGTTTATGCAACGAGCGCTTCGAGTGGCAAAATTTCTCGAAGAAGAGCGGATACTCAATGGAATTAAAAATGAAATCGACTATTTTCTCCATGATGATAATCTTACGTTAAATGAATGTGCAAAAATCGACCTATAAAAAAAGCCTAAATCTAGCTTCTCCAACGTATAGTTGAATGACTAGATTTAGGCTTTTATTTATTGTTGGCGCTCTTTAAAAGCGCGTTCGATATCACGTTTTGCTTCTTTTTGTTTTAAGTCTTGGCGTTTATCGTATTTCTTTTTACCTCGAGCTACACCGATAAGTACTTTTGCGTAGCCATCTTTAATATACATTTTTAGTGGAACAATCGAATAACCGGACTCTTTCGTTTCTCCAATTAAACGGCTGATTTGCTTCTTATGTAAAAGCAACTTGCGCGTTCTTAGTGGATCATGATTGTAGCGGTTCCCTTGTTCATAAGGACTAATATGCATATTGTGTAAGAAAATTTCCCCTTTGTCGATACGTGCATAGGAATCTTTTAAGTTTACCCGTGCGTTTCTTACGGATTTAATTTCAGTACCTTGCAGGACAATGCCAGCCTCAAAAGTTTCTTCAATTGCGTAATCGTGGCGCGCTTTTTTATTTTGCGCGACTAGTTTACCATCACCTTTTGGCATAACTCCCCATCCTTTCTAGCGACGTTTTTTCTTCTTCGGGCTTTCTTTTGCTACACCTTGATAAAAAGGTTTTTTCTTCTTTTTCTTTTTAGGTTTTGTATACCATTCGTCTTCTTTACGTTCCGTTTTTGGTTTCACGTCTTCTGATCTACCAGTTCTACGTTTATTACGACCTTTTTTTGAGCCGCTTTTGAAGTTTCTCGTTTTATCAATCGGTTTTTCGCGTTGGCGCTTTTGTTTATCGCTCACTGGACCAGGTTTACCTTCACTACGAAGCGCAAAATCAATTTCACGAGCATCGACGTCTACTTTAGTTACTTCGACTTCCACTTCATCACCAATACGATAAATTTGGCCTGTTCTTTCACCAATCATCGCTAACTGATTTTGATGGAATTTGAAGTAATCGCCTTTCATTGCGCTCACATGGACAAGACCTTCAATCGTTGTCGGCAGTTCGATAAATAAGCCAAAATTGGTTACTGAACTAATAATTCCGATGAAACGTTCGCCCACTTTGTCGACCATGAATTCCGTTTTCTTCAGTTCGTCTGTTTCGCGTTCTGCTTCAACGGCACGGCGCTCCATTTTCGAACTGTGTTCAGCAATCTCAGGAAGCTCCTCAGCACGTTTTTCTAGCGTTTCTGGACGAACATCCCCGTTAATTAAATACTCTCTAATCAGTCTATGAACGATTAAATCCGGGTACCGGCGAATTGGCG
The DNA here is from genome assembly GCF_014224155.1 of Listeria cossartiae subsp. cossartiae. Lineage (GTDB taxonomy): Bacteria > Bacillota > Bacilli > Lactobacillales > Listeriaceae > Listeria > Listeria cossartiae. The sequence goes on from NZ_JAASUI010000004.1 coordinate 76,709, forward strand.
ATGTGAAATGCGTGTAAAAATCAGTCGATAAACCAAAGTGTCCGGCGCTCACTGTATCATACTTCGCTTGTTGCATTGAACGAAGCATAACTGTCGAAACAACCATTTCTTCTGGTTTTCCTTTTACTTCTTCTAGTACTTGTTGTAAAGCAGCTGGGTGAATATCATTGGCTGTTCCTTTGACAATCAAGCCGAAGTTCGTAATGAATTCAAAGAACCGTGCTAATTTATCTTCTTTTGGATCTTCATGGATACGATAAATAAATGGCACATCCATCCAGTGGAAATGTTCGGCAACTGTTTCATTGGCAGCAAGCATAAATTCTTCAATTAAATGCTCTCCCGCTGAACGTTCGCGCATAACGACCGCTTCTGGATGACCGTCTTCATCAACTACTACACGTGCTTCTTTAAAGTCAAAATCAATCGCGCCACGTTTTTCACGTTTACGACGAAGGATTTCGGCTAAATTTTGCATTGCTTCAAGCATTGGAACGATTGGCGCATATTTTTCGCGTAACGCTTCGTCATTTTCGACTAAAATATCATTTACATCCGTATACGTCATACGTTCCGTTGTTTTAATAATACTTTCAAAAATTTCGTGGTTAACCACATGACCTTCTTGATCGATTTCCATTTCACAACTCATGGTAAAACGGTCTACTTGCGGGTTAAGCGAGCAAATTCCGTTCGATAGTTTATGTGGCAACATCGGAATTACCCGGTCAACCAAATAAACACTCGTTCCACGTTCTTGCGCTTCGACATCAAGCGGCGAGCCTTCTGTCACATAATGCGTTACATCAGCAATATGAACGCCTAGCTTCCAGTTGCCATTCGGTAGTTGCTTCACCGTAACAGCATCATCTAAATCTTTAGCATCTGCCCCGTCAATCGTAATAATCATTTGGTCACGCAAATCACGACGGTTACCAATATCCGAATCATCAACCACATCCGGCGCTTTACTTACTTGCTCCATTACTTCTTCCGGAAAGCCAATCGAAATGCCATGTTTATGAATAATCGATAAAATATCCACGCCTGGATCATTACGATGACCGATGATTGACTTAACGACACCTCTAGCACGAGTATTCCCAGTTGCATATTCCGTTAATTCAACAATAACTTTATGTCCGTCTACCGGTTTTAAGCCATCTTCTAAATCAATTTCCACTTCACCGAAAAGACGTTTATCATCCGGCATCACAATCGGTGTTCCAGCTAAGTCTTCCATATAAGTTCCGACGATTTGCGTTGTCTTCCGTTCGACAATTTTCTTAATCGTACCTTCTGCCAAATTATCGCCTTTACGTTTCGTAATTGTTGCGAAAACCAAGTCGCCATTCATTGCGTCTTTTACTTCATTTGGTGGGATAAAAATATCGTCCATTTCTTTTTCTTCTGGGAGAACAAAGCCAAAACCTCGTTCGTGCGCGCGAAACGTTCCTTTTACTAAGTCCATTTTTTCTGGTAATGCATACCGATTCTTCCTTGAGCGGACAATAGTTCCGGAATCTTCCAGTTTCACTAACGCTTTCACCATTAATTTAAAAGCATCCGCATTGTTTAAAGCTATTTCTATTTCCAAATCTTCAAGCGCAAATGTTTTATCAGGCGCTGAAGTTAATAGATTCATAATTTTTTCTTCCATTTGTTTTTGTTCCACTTCTGTCCCTCCTCTCTCTGTTTTAAAAATTGTTTATTCTTGCCAATCCAAACTATCTAAAAATGTTAAAATGGCTTGGTTTACTTCTTTTCGTTCTTTGTCTATTGTGATAACATGCCCTGATTCTTTAAACCAGTGCAGTTCTTTCTTCGTTGACTCTACTGTATCATAAATCAGCTGTGCTCCGCTGACATCAACCATATCATCTTTTTCACCTTGGACGACCATTATTGGCGCATAAATCATATCTATTTCAGCCACAACGCCGTTAATTTCATCTTTTAGTTTCGCGATGGTGTTCATTGGCGCGTCTTTGTAGGCAATCATTTCTGCGTCGATTTGTTCCGGTGTTTTGCCTTCTAATTTTTTATAATTGCGTACATAATCTAAAAAACCTTGAATTATCGGGGATGAGCTGTCCATTCTTGTCGGGGTACTCATGGCTATAATTCCCTTTAAAGGCCTAGAAAAACCTAATTTTAGTGAAAAAAGTCCACCTAATGAAAGTCCCGCCACAGCGATTTCAGTGTAGCCAAGTGATTTTAGGTGATCATAAGCTTCAAGTACATCTTCCCACCAGTCGTTTGGTCCAGTTTTTAGTAGTAAGTCTGGAGATACGCCGTGGCCTCTGTATTGGGGCGCGTAGCAAGTGTAATTGTTTTCTTGTAAAAACCTACCTAAAATTCTTACGTCTGCTGAGCTACCTGTGAATCCATGTAGGAGTAGGACTGCTCGTTTACTTTTTTCGAATAAGAATGGTTGTGGTGGTGTTATTTTCATAGTGAATATCGCTCCTTGGTTCTTTTTGGAGGTTTGGTTGGTCTTGGGTGGTTTTTAGTTTATTAGTTTGTGTTGTGCGTGTATTTTTTAGTGGAAACAGTGTTCCGTTGCGTTACGCCTTGTGTTGGAGTTCTAGGGGTTGGGTTAATATGAATGCTCTGCTCTCCCCTTTTTGGGTTGTTCGTCCACTCTTTCCAATGGAAACAACGCTCCACTTCGTTACGCCTTGTATTGGAGTTCTAGGGGTTTGGTTAATATAAATGCTTTGCTCTCCCCTTTTTGGGTTGTTTGTCCACTTTTTTTAATGGAAACAACGTTCCGCTACGCTACGCCTTGTATTGGAGTTCTAGGGAAGCGGACTACGCTTCTGGAGAACTCCAATAAAAAACCACCTAAATTTTCATTCAGGTGGTTAACATCTCGTTACTGTACAAAATATGCCAGTGCAATTAGTATTGCGAAGAAAACAACGGATAGAACGATGGTTGTGCGATGTAGAATAAGTTCTAGTCCTCTTGCTTTTTGCTTACCGAATAATTGCTCAGCTCCACCAGAGATGGCACCGGATAGGCCAGCACTTTTACCTGGTTGAAGTATGATAACTGTAATTAACAGTACTGATACGATGATGAGTAAGACCGTTAAAACTGTACTCATTGTTCTTTCCTCCTAAAACCGCCCAATTTGACTAAGGTTAATTTTACCATATTTGTGATTATACGTAAAGGTTTGTTTCCATAGAACGAATGGATTAAACGACTTTTTCCTCAAGCCAAACTAAATCGTCTAAGAAGTAAATTAAGTCTTCTTCTAAAATGTCTTTCTCACAGTCGTTCACGATATCATGCCCTGAACCTGCATAGAAACATAATTGTTTGTCATTTGTATGAATGTGTTTAAAGATATAATTGGCATTGTCAGCATCGATTTCTTCATCTTGGCAGCCTTGACCAATCATCGTTGGTACATGAATTTTTTCAATGTCGCGCGCTACGTTTTTGTAGAAAGTAGCACGAGCTTCCGTCATTACATCAATTTCAGGAAGATAGTTTTTTAACATTTGATCTGCTTCTTGTTCTACTATACCTTGTTTCTTTAATTGTTTAGTTAAATAGTTTTCGATCGGGATATAGCGCATTTTGCGGTTTACGTTGGCGCATAGTGGAACAATCGCTTTTGGTGAAAACGATTCTGCCATTTTAAGCGCAAAAACTCCGCCCATTGCCACACCGACAATTGCAATTTCATTATATCCGTCTTTTTCAAGTTGACGATATCCAGCCACCGCATCTTCATACCACATTTCCGGTGTTGTTTTCAAGAAAATAGCGGGTTCATCCCCGTGGCCTCTGAAGTTTGGTGCATGCACTGTGTATCCATTTTCTGCTAGAATTTCTCCAAGTTCTCTTACGTCTTCTGTAGTCCCTGCAAAGCCATGCAAGAGCAAAACAGCACGATTTCCCGCTTTTAACGTAAAGCTACGATCCGCACTCATTTTTACGCAATCCTCCTAATATCATCACTTTTATAATCCACTCTATTGTAGCCCATCTGAACTAAATAAGCTACCTTTTGAGTTCTGACCAATAGACCAATATTAACGCTATCCACAGCACTTGTCAAATACTTTTTTTACAAAGCGCAAACCCATTGGTACGAAAGGATTTCAGTGGTGTTTTAATTGTGAATTTTTGCGCTTAAATCCGAAAAGAAAGTATGAATTAATTGTAACAATTGTTTTGGTTTTTGCCTTGGTAAGAAATGAGTGCCGTTATTCACAACGACCATCTCTCCGTGCTGAACCGAATGCACCATTTTCTTCGTATCTTTGGAAGAGATCATATCAAATTCACCAACTACCGCTAAAAGTGGCGCACTTATTTTATTCAAATCCGCTTCGGACATGTGTGGATGGTAGATTGTTAGTGCAAGTTGGCGTTTCATCCGATTGAAAAATGGGCTGAACGGTGCAAGAATGCTAGCTGCCCCGTATGCAACGCGACAAAACAAGTCTGGTAAAAAGTGAATTTGGTTTACATGATAATTGGTGCCAATAACGACAGATGCGATTTGACGACTCGGCTGCATTTTGCCCATAAATAAGGCAACGATTCCACCATCACTATAGCCAACTACTTTATATTTATCAATTTTTAAGAAATCGAGTAGGGAGAGCATATCGAGTGCCATTATTTCAAAATCGAGCGGCATTGTTCCCGCATCGCTTTTTCCGTGACCGCGACTATCTACGGCAATCACCATATGATCAAGTGATAGGTCATCGATAATTCGCTTTAAAGAGCGGTGGCTTTGACCATTCCCATGAATGAGCAAAATCGGCTCACCTTCCCCGACTATTTTATAAAATAAGTTAATTCCATTGATTTCTGCAATCATCACGCATTTCCCCTTGCTGAAAACATTTTCTACCTTTATTTTACACCTGATTATACTTGAATTCCTATAAAAAAGCTTCTATTTAAACGAAAATACGCCTGATTCTTTGAAAGCTAGAATCAGGCGCACGGTTTATTTCATGAGTCTTCGATGGAATTGTTGTTGCGGCATATCTGCATTAATGATTTTCTTTTGTACAGAATGCTTTTCGGCTAAGGGGTGGTTTTTTTCATGCACCACAGCGTCTTTGATTTTTGGAGTTTCGAGCACTTTTGAGGCCTGACTATTTTTTACTTTCATCAGCATTACCTCCTCTTCCAAATCATTACCCCTCTTATTATTTTTAAAACAGAAAAAACTCCGCGAAAATGTTACTTTTCGCGGAGTTTAGCGTTTTATTCAATCAACTTATTTTTTTAAGTTGTAGAAAGTTTCGTTACCATGGTATTCAGCAAGATCAGCCAAATTGTCTTCGATGCGGAGTAATTGGTTATATTTTGCAACACGGTCAGTACGAGTAGGCGCACCAGTTTTGATTTGACCAGCGTTTGTTGCTACTGCAATGTCAGCGATTGTGGAATCTTCTGTTTCACCAGAACGGTGAGAGATAACTGCAGTGTAGCCAGCGCGTTTAGCCATTTCAATTGCATCCAATGTTTCAGTCAAAGTACCGATTTGGTTAACTTTGATTAGGATGGAGTTAGCGATACCTTTGTCGATACCTTCTTTAAGTTTAGTTGTGTTAGTTACAAATAGATCGTCACCTACTAATTGAACGCGGTCACCAATACGTTCTGTAAGTAGTTTGAATCCGTCCCAGTCGTTTTCGTCTAGGCCATCTTCAATAGAGATGATTGGGTATTTAGTAATCATTTCTTCATACCAAGTTACCATTTCTTCAGAAGTACGAGTTACGCCTTCACCTTTAAGTTCGTATTTACCAGTTTCGCGGTTATAGAACTCACTTGATGCAGCATCCATCGCAAGTTTAACTTCTTCGCCAGGTTTGTAACCAGCATCTTTAATTGCTTGCATGATTGTTTCAAGAGCTTCTTCGTTGGATTTAAGGTTTGGAGCGAATCCACCTTCATCACCAACACCAGTGTTTAAGCCTTTGTTTTTAAGAACAGCTTTAAGTGCGTGTAGGATTTCAGCACCCATACGTAGAGCTTCTTTAAAGTTAGGAGCTCCAACAGGCATTACCATAAATTCTTGAACGTCGACATTATTATCAGCATGTTCTCCGCCGTTAAGGATGTTCATCATTGGAACTGGAAGAACTTTACCGTTCACTCCGCCAAGATATTCATATAAATGTACGCCTAGTTCGTCAGCAGCAGCACGAGCAGCAGCTAAAGAAACACCAAGAATAGCGTTAGCACCTAATTTACCTTTGTTAGGTGTACCATCAAGTTCGATCATTGCTTTGTCAATTCCGATTTGGTCAGTTACGTCAAAACCGATAATTTTGTCAGCAATAATGTCGTTTACGTTTTCAACAGCTTTTAAAACACCTTTTCCAAGGTAACGAGCTTTGTCGCCATCGCGTAATTCTACAGCTTCGTATTCACCAGTTGAAGCACCACTTGGAACTAAAGCGCGACCAAACGCACCAGCTTCAGTATAAACTTCAACCTCAACAGTTGGGTTACCGCGGGAATCTAAGACTTCGCGAGCATAAACTTCAGTAATAATAGACATTTATAATTCTCTCCTTTGTTGGGATTAATTGATTGAAATGAACATAATATTCACTTCATATTCAAAGACCCATCCGTTTTTAAATTCGTATTTATTGTAGCTCTGTTTGCAAAAAAACTAAAGTAATAACTAAAATTATTTTTGAATTAAACTTTCACCTGTCATTTCGGCAGGTTTTTTAACGCCAAGTAAGTCAAGCATAGTTGGTGCAACGTCAGCCAGACGACCACCTTCACGCAGCGTTACACCTTTTTTCGTTACAATTACTGGAACTGGAACGGTAGTGTGCGCAGTGTGCGGTTTTCCTTCTGGAGTAGACATTGTTTCAGAGTTACCATGGTCAGCAAAGATAATCGCTGAGCCACCTTTTTCTAAAATAAGGTCTACTACACGACCAAGATTTTCATCTACTGCTTCGATTGCCTTTATAGTTGGCTCAAGCATACCTGAGTGTCCAACCATGTCTGGGTTTGCGAAGTTTAAGATAATCGCATCGTGTTTGTCGTTTTTAATGTCTTCAACAAGTGCATCTGTTACTTCATATGCGCTCATTTCAGGTTGCAAATCGTATGTTTCTACTTTTGGCGAATTGATTAGAATCCGGTTTTCACCAGGGAATTCTTCATTTCGGCCACCATTCATAAAGAATGTTACGTGTGGATATTTTTCTGTTTCAGCGATACGCAGTTGCGATAAGCCTTCATTAGAAAGTACTTCGCCGATAACATTTTTCATTTCAATTGGCTCAAAAGCAACTTCCGCGTCAACGCTTGGGTTGTAAAGAGTCATTGTAACGAATTTGATGTTTTTAGGGTGATCTGCCCCACGGTCGAAATGATCCCATTCTTTATCAGTGAATGCATTAGAAAGTTGAATCGCACGGTCAGGACGGAAATTGAAGAAAATAACTGCATCGTTGTCTTTAACTGTTGCAACAGGTTTGCCATCTTTAGTAATGATAGCAGGAACAACGAATTCATCATTTTTGTCATTAGCGTAAGAAGCTTTGACAAGTTCGATTGGGTCTTCAAATTTTTCACCTTCAGCGCTTACGATTGCTTTGTATGCTTTTTCAACACGTTCCCAGCGTTTATCACGATCCATCGCGTAGAAGCGTCCAGAAATAGTAGCAATTGCACCATAGTTTAAATCACTAATAGCTTTTTGCAATGTTTCTAAATATTCTAGAGAAGATTGTGGAGCCACGTCACGTCCATCAAGGAATGCATGGATATAAACGTTTTTCACGCCTTTATCTTTCGCAGTTTCTAAAAGTGCAACGAGGTGATTAATGTGGCTATGCACGCCGCCGTCTGATAGTAAACCGAAAAGATGTAGGTCCGAGTTGTTTTCTTTTGTATGAGTGAAAGCATTGTTTAGGGCTTTATTCTCTTGGAATTCGCCTTCTTCAATAGCTTTATCAATACGAGTTAAGCTTTGGTAGACAATACGTCCAGCTCCGATGTTTGTATGGCCAACTTCAGAGTTACCCATTTGACCTTCTGGAAGGCCAACATCAAGACCAGCAGCTTTAAGTTCCCCGTGAGGAAAATTAGCCCAATAACGGTCAAAATTTGGTTTGTTTGCTTGAGCTACAGCATTACCTACTGTTTCTGCACGTTTACCAAAACCATCGAGGATAATAATTGCTACAGGTGATTTACTCATTTTATTTTACTGCCTCCAATAATGCTAAGAACGATGCTGGTTCTAAGCTTGCTCCACCTACAAGAGCGCCGTCAATGTCGGACTCTGCAAGATAATCAGCAATGTTTTCAGGTTTTACGCTACCGCCGTATTGAATACGAACTGCGTCTGCTGCTTTTTGAGATACAGCGTCAGCAACTTCTGCACGAATAACTGCACAAGTTTCGTTTGCATCAGCACTTGTGGAAGATTTCCCAGTACCGATCGCCCAAATTGGTTCATAAGCAATAACAGATTTGATTACTTGTTCTTCCGTTAATCCAGCAAGCGCTGCACGGATTTGACCACGTACCCAAGTATCTGTTTGACCAGCTTCACGTTGATCTAATGTTTCACCACAGCAAATGATTGGTGTCATGCCGTGTTTGAAGATTGCATGTGCTTTTTTGTTAATATCTTCGTCTGTTTCGTGGAAGTACTCACGACGTTCAGAGTGTCCGATAATAACATAAGAAACGCCTAAGTCAGCAAGTGCAAACGGGCTAATTTCGCCAGTGAAAGCACCTTCGTCTTCAAAATAACAGTTTTGTGCAGATACACGAAGATTAGTTCCTTCAGTAAGACGAACTAATTCTTGTAAAAATAGAGCCGGTGCAGCAACTACTGATTCAACAGCATCGCTTGATGGCACGTTATTTTTTACGTCTTCTGCAAATTGTCCTGCTTTTGCAGCAGTTTTGTTCATTTTCCAGTTACCAGCAATAATTGGTTTACGCATTTGGATAAACATCCTCTCGATATTAAAAATTATTTTTGGTTCAGCTTATTTGTCGCTAATAGAAGCAACACCAGGAAGCTCTTTACCTTCAAGGTACTCTAAAGATGCACCGCCACCAGTAGAAATATGTGTGAATTTGTCAGCAAAACCTAAGTCCATAGCTGCTGCTGCAGAATCCCCACCACCGATAATAGTTGTTGCATCAGTTAAGTTTGCAATAGCTTCACAAACGCCAATTGTACCTTTAGCAAAGTTGCTAAGTTCGAATACGCCCATTGGACCGTTCCATACAACTGTTTTAGCGCCTTGAAGTTCTTTTGTGAATAAGTCAATTGTAGCTTGACCAATATCTAGTCCCATTTCATCAGCAGGCATGTTATCTGCGTCTACTGTGTGGAATGGAGCATCGTTACTGAATTCTTTAGATACAACTGCATCAACTGGTAATACTAATTTATCGCCAGCTTTTTCAAGTAAGCCTTTAGCAAGTTCAACTTTATCTGCTTCTAAAAGAGATTTACCAATTTCTTGACCTTGAGCTGCCATGAAAGTGAAAGTCATTCCGCCGCCGACAAGTACTTTGTCTGCTTTTGTAAGTAAGTTTTCGATAACACCGATTTTGTCAGAAACTTTTGCGCCACCTAGGATTGCTACTAGTGGACGTGCTGGATTATCAACTACACCGCCGATGAATTTAATTTCTTTTTCCATCAAAAATCCGGCCGCTGATTCTAGGTTAGAAGCGATTCCAACGTTAGACGCGTGCGCACGGTGAGCAGTACCAAAAGCGTCATTTACGAAAACGTCGCCAAGGCTAGCCCAGTATTTTCCAAGTTCTGGATCATTTTTGCTTTCTTTTTTACCATCAATATCTTCAAAACGTGTATTTTCAAAAAGAAGTACTTCGCCGTCTTTTAACTCAGCAATTGCTGCTTCAAGTTCTGGACCACGAGTAGTAGGAACGAATTTCACTTCTTTTCCAAGTAATTCGCTTAAACGAGCGGCTACTGGACGAAGAGATTTTCCTTCTTTATCTTCTTCTGTTTTTACTTTTCCAAGGTGAGAAAATAGAATTGCTTTACCGTTTTGTTCTAAGATGTATTCAATTGTTGGAAGTGCAGCTACAATACGGTTGTCGTTAGTGATTTTACCGTCTTTCATTGGCACGTTAAAGTCAACACGAACTAAAACTTTTTTGTCTTTTAAATCTAAATCAGTTACAACTTTTTTAGCCATTTAGAGTTCCTCCATTAATTTTAAAGGATTGGGGTCGCCCCCGTTATTTCAGAAAATAAGCGGAAACAATAGTGTCTCCGCTTATTCTTGTTATTGCTGATGTGACTAGCACTTCAGTAAAATTAATCTGCTAATTATTTAGCGATTTTTGCAAAGTATTCTAAAGTACGTACTAATTGAGCAGTGTAGCTCATTTCGTTATCGTACCAAGCTACAGTTTTAACTAATTGTTGATCGCCAACTGTAAGAACTTTTGTTTGAGTTTCGTCAAATAATGAACCGAAAGTCATACCTTTGATGTCAGAAGAAACAACTTGATCACTAGTGTAACCAAATGTTTCTGAATCAGAAGCTGCTTCCATAGCTGCATTTACTTCGTCAACAGTAACTTTTTTGTCAAGAACTGTTACTAACTCAGTAAGGGAACCAGTTGGAACTGGAACACGTTGAGCAGCTCCGTCTAATTTACCTTTAAGTGTTGGTAATACTTCACCGATAGCTTTAGCAGCACCAGTTGTATTAGGGATAATATTTTCGGCAGCAGCACGTGCACGACGGAAGTCACCTTTTGGATGTGGAGCATCTAATGTATTTTGGTCACCAGTGTAAGCGTGAATTGTAGTCATTAGACCTTCAACAACACCAAATTTGTCTTCTAAAACTTTAGCCATAGGAGCTAAACAGTTAGTAGTACAGCTTGCGCCAGAGATAACTGTTTCAGTTCCGTCTAATGTTTCATGGTTTACATTGTAAACGATTGTTTTCATGTCGCCAGTTGCTGGAGCGGAGATAACAACTTTTTTAGCGCCAGCTTTAATGTGTAATTCAGCTTTGTCTTGCGCTGTGAAGAAACCAGTACATTCTAGAACGATGTCTACTCCTAGGTCACCCCATGGAAGTTCTTCTGGGTTACGGTTAGCTAAAACTTTAACTTCTTTACCGTTTACTTTGAAGAAACCATCATGTACTTCTACTTCACCGTCAAAACGGCCTTGAGTTGTATCATATTTTAACAGGTGAGCTAACATTTTAGCGTCTGTTAAGTCATTGATTGCAACAACTTCAATTCCTTCCACATTTTGAATACGACGGAATGCTAGACGTCCGATACGTCCAAAACCATTAATACCAACTTTAACTGTCATAAGTCAATTTCCTCCTTGAAAATAGTGTTTTTTTTATTTCAAAAGGGTATTACTCCCTTTTAAAAGCGATTTTGCTGCTCCTTCATCCGTGATTAAAATCGTATTTTTTGGAGCGCTTTTCATATACGATTTGATTGCTTTGGCTTTCGATGTACCGCCTGCAACAGCGATAATATGCGGGATTTGCGCTAAGTCTTCGAATTGAAGACCGAATGTAGGAACCTTATGTACAACCTCGCCTTGTTCATCAAAATAATAACCAAATGCTTCACCAACAGCTTTACGATGGATGATTTTTTCAAGTACATCTTCACCGGTATGTCTGCGTTTCGCCATAGCGAGCGCATCCCCTATGCCTAAAATAATAGCATTTGCGGATTGTACTAATCGTAAGCCTTCTTGAATTGCCGGTTCTTTCAGTAACGAACGATAGGCTTCTTCGCCTAATTGCTCTGGAACATAGAGAACGCGGTGTTTCGTGTTTGTCTTCGTTGCCATCTTATCACAAATTGTATTCGCTTGATTGTCAAGGTCTTCACCAATACCTCCACGACCGGGAACGAAAAGTAGTTCTCTGCCTTTTGCGAAATCAGTTGTCATCATTTCGGCAACAGTTGCCATTGTAGAGCCGCCCATAACTGCGACGATGTTTCTTTTTTCGGTGAGCGCCATGTCTAATTGTTCTACTGCCACACGTCCCATTTCTTCGCGGACCCATGGAGTATCATCGCTATCACCTTGCACTACCAAGCATTTTTTGATTTGCAATTTCTTCGCTAATTGTTCTTCCATCGAATGTAACCCTGAAAGTTGGTTCATGACATTTTCCAAATCGCGGAAAACGACCAAGCCTTCTTTTGTAACGGTCATTCCGGAAGAAGCAATTTCTACTAAACCTTGTGCTTTCAAAAATTCTACTTCGCCGCGCAGGACGCGTTCACTCATGCCTAGCATTCCGGCAAGTGTCCGTCTCCCAACTGGTTCAGAAAAATAAATCGAGCGTAGGATTTGGTAGCGTTTTTGCATAATCATCAAAACGTCGGGCAATAACTTTTTCTGAATGTTAATTAAGTCTGACATTTTTAATTGCTCCTCATCTTTGGACGCTTAACGACCCACTTAGTCATCTGACGTCCCGTTAGAACTAAAAAAAGTAGAGATAGAGGTTTTTCATAACTTTCAAGACTATTAAACTAGCTACTTCAGCTTGTTAACAAAGTGTCTCTCAATGTGATTTTTACCCCTTCTCTTTCTGCTTACGCTGGTGAATCTTTTTTTAATGTTCTTTAACTACCCTACGTTCCCTATTCTAACAGTCTTGGCACAATTCTTCAAGTGTTAAGTGGGACATTTATGAAATATTCACCTGAAATTTACAATTAATTTTTAAACTGTAAACTTCGAAATAGGCTATGTTAGTTGTTTTCCACGTCTCTTGAAAATGAAACATGCTCTTAGTAATTTTTTTATTTTAAAAAGACGTTTTTTGTCCCACACACCGCGCATGAGGCAAAAAACGTCTTTTAAAATCTTTTTCTTTTGGACGAAGAAGGAATATTTAATTCTAAACGATATTTCGCGATAGCTCTTCTTGAAACTTGGATTTCTTTTTCTGCGAGCATATCTACTATTTTTTGATCAGAAAGTGGTTTTAATTTATCTTCTGTTGCTACAAATTCCTGCACTAGCTTTTTGATAGTCGTGCTGGAGATATCGCCGGCATTTTCATTTTCGGACGATTTCTTCTGTAAACCTGATGCGAAAAAGCGTTTTAGTTCGTATACACCGGTTGTCGTCTCCATATATTTCCCGTTCACAGCCCGGCTCACAGTGGATTCGTGTACGCCCAACTCTTCTGCTACTTCTTTCAAAGTTAACGGTTGTAAATGCGCTGAGTTATCTAGGAAATAGGCTTTTTGGTGGCTAACAATCGCCTCGCCAACTCTTTGCAACGTGTTTTCGCGTTGTTCGATACCTTTTTTAATCCAATCAAATTCACCGGCTTTTTCCCGTAGAAATTGGGCGACATCTTTTTCTTCGGTAGCTCGCATTGTTTCGTAATAGGCTTCTTGGAAACGAACTTGCGGTAAAAATTGCTTTGCTAGCGAAACAGCGAATTCATTTTCATGTTGGAGTAAAATCAAGTCTGGAACCACATATTGAACGCGTTCGGATTCAAACTCAGAACCTGGTTTAGGGTTTAGCGTTTGGATATAATCGGAAACTTCTTGGATATCTTGCAAACTAACATCCATTTCCGCAGCGATTATCTTCCATTTTTTCTCAGCGAACTCCGTGAAAAATTTTTGGATGACATCATAGGCAATGTAAGGAGCATCCGGTGAGCGTTCGATTTGCAGTAAAATACATTCGCGCGCATCTCTGGCGCCAACCCCGGCCGGTTCCATGCTTTGCAGAATCTCCAGTCCTTCTAAAACACTGGAATCGTCCATCAAAAGTGCTGCACTGACATCTTTTAAATCTATTTGTAAATAACCATTGTCATTTAAACTTTCTATTAAATATAAAACGATAATTTTTTGTGTTTGGGTGACATCCATTAAATGCAGCTGTTCTTTTAGCGCATCGGCTAGTGTCAATTTATTATCGGCGATTTGTTCTAGCCAATCCGTATCATCGGAACTTCCCGCGCTTTTACGGCTACTGTAGGAAAAATCTGTTGCAAAATCCGAGCCTGGAATCACTTCAATTAATGGGTTCTCGAGTGCTTTATCTTCTAAAAATGCCACTAGATCAGCTGTCGCAAATTGAAGCATTGCAATAGACTGGGACAATTGTTGCGTCATATTTAATTTCTGTGACTGCTTTTGTTGTTGCTTTTGGACGAAATTAGATTCTAAACGCACATTAAAACCTCCATTAAAAATTCGTCTGGTATACGCATACCAAACTAAATTCCATTTCTTGTCTTCATTATAACATGCCATTTTTCAAATTACAGCAGATTCTCTTTGAAAAAAATCCAAGTACTTGTCTCAGCACTTGGACTTTTTGCTATTTTGGTAAATGGTTTAAGAAGTTGCGCGATGCAAATCCTTCAACCTCTTCTTTTGTATAGTGTTTTTCTAATGTTTGGAGGAAGCTTTGGTATTTGCCAGCGTGTTCAAGGCCTTTAACGTGGTCAGGAATACCATCAAAATCGGAACCGAAACCAATGTTTTTTAACCCGCCAAGCTCGCAAATATGATCGATATGCCGGATAACATCTTCCGTATCAGCCACTCCAGCATCCGTCGTGAAAAGCGGATGGAAGATCACGTGAATCATCGCATCGTGCTCAATCATCGCTTTAATCTGGTCATCATCCAAATTTCTAGGATGCGAACAAATCGCTTTTGCGCTCGAATGACTAGCAATGACAAATTCCGCTTGCTCCAATGTTTCCCAAAAAGCTTTTACGCTCAAATGAGACACATCTGTATATACTTTTCGTTCATTCAACAAATGGATAATTTCTTTCCCAAAGCGCGTTAGTCCCGCACCACGTTCTTCCATAATACCATCTGCTGCCAAATTGGCGTTGTTCCACGTTAGTCCGACAGATAATACGCCACCATCAAGTAATTGCGTTAATTTATCTAAATCACGTCCAATTGGTTCAATGCCTTCTAATGTTAGCATCGCGCCAATTTTGTCTTCAGGTAGGTTTTCTAAATCACACCATTTTTTTACATGTTGGATAATTCCACCTTTATGCAGTACGTGTTGTTTAAAAATATTAACTTGCTCAACCGCTTTTTTCCATTTATGTTCAACAGGAATATCTTCATCAAGAAAGATGGCGAATCCTTGCATTAACATTTTAGCCTCTATAAGCCGTTCAAAATTCACATCAAGTTCTTCCGCATCTTGGAAAGTGTATTTTCCTTTTCCAGCCTGCAACTTGTAAAGCGCATCACAGTGGGTATCAATTACTCTCATTTTCTGTCGTTCCTCCTTTTTGATACATCTATTATATACTTTTCAGAGGAATAGACAAGGAGTTTTTCAGGAACAAAATTATTTTGTCATTTTATGCTGTTTCCCCGGCCAGAATGACCATTTTCCAAGGAGCACGGTAATTGATGGCACTAGGAATGGACGGACGATAAATGTATCAAGCAACACGCCAATTGCTGTAATTAAGCCAAATTGGACGAGGAGTTGAATTGGAAGTGTAGTTAAGACGCCAAAGGTTCCTGCTAAAATTAACCCTGCAGACGTGATAACCCCACCAGTTTGACCAACGCCTTCTGTAATTGCTTTTCGAAGTGGCATTTTCTTGCTATTTTTCCAGATGCTAGAAATCATAAAGATATTGTAATCTTCCCCGAGTGCGACGATAAAGACAAAGGCATAGAGCGGAATCAAGCCAGAAATCGCCTCTACTCCCATCGCGTAATGGATAATGACCCAGCCGAGTCCGAGCGCTCCAACGAATGATAACAGAACCGTTGCAACAAGATAAAGCATTGCTGTAATTGAACGTAAATAGCATAGAAGTAAAATCGCAATCAAAGCAATAACCAGCGGAATAATCACTTTTTCATCATGCTCGGTCACCGCGCGATCATCATACTGTGTTGCTGTTTGTCCGGCGATGTAAACGTCATTCCCTTTGTCAGCAGCGACGCGAACTTTTGGTACGACATCCATCGCTTCATTACTATAAGGATTATCTTTTAAAATGAGTGTGTATTTTTGATAGCCCTTGCTTCGTTCAGGCCCGGTAACTGACGCAACCCCGTCCACATTTTCAAGCGAACTCTTCATGGATTCTTTGGAGTTCACAACTACCTCCATTGGCGCAAGCATACCGGCACCGAAATGGTCGCTAATGAGCGTAAACCCTTCCCGTGATGGCATGTCTTCTGGGAATGTCGACAGTGTATCATAGGTGTATTTGACTTGCGTTGTAAAAATCCCACAACCAATCAAAATAATTAACGTGATAATCAAAATACGAATGGGATGTTTCGCGGACATTTCCCCAATTTTATGCCAAAAACGGTTTTCTTTGTGGTGTTTCGGTGTTTTACCTTTTTTCTTCGCGCGGTTTTCTTCCATTTCGACTGTTCTTGGGACAAATGGCCAAAACGAGACGCGACCAAATATACCTAGAAGGGCAGGTACAAGTGTGAGCGAGGAAATCATCATGATGAAAATCGCTAGACTAAATGGTACGGCGAAATTATGGAATGAACCGTATTCTGCGGCTAGTAATAACAGAAGTGCCGCCATTACAGTCAAGCCACTAAGCGCAATCGCACCTGCTGTACCGCTGAACGCTTCTTTAAATGCTTGGAACCTGTTTTTCTCGGTGTGTAAATGACTGCGAAATCTGGATATCAAGAATAAACAATAATCTGTTCCAGCACCAAATAATAGTACGGTCATGATGGAGAGTCCTTGCGAGCCATACGTGATTATTCCTTCTTTCGCGAGCAAACCAAGAATCGGTGTAATCACCAAATACGCAAAGCCAACCGCAATCAAAGGAATTAATGCTAAAATTGGCGAACGATAAATCACTAATAAAAAGACTAACACAAGTAGTACAGTCCCAATTAATAACGATACATCCGCGTCTTTAAATAACCCACTCGCATCGACACTAATCCCAGCCGGACCAGTTGTCCGAGCAACGAGCGTATTATCTGCTGAAACTTTCTGCGCAAATGGGTCTTCACCAATCGTTGTTTTCGCAGCAGATTCAAGTTGTTTGAAACTTTCAGATAGTTGATCCGATGTTGCGCTATCTTTCATAATAACTGTTTGAATAAAAGTAGTTCCGTCTTTAGAAACTTGTTGTTTTAACGCAACTGGTGGCATTTTGTCGTAAGGAACTGCCATTTTTTGGTAATCTACTGGGTTTTCGGTTAGTTCTTTACTATATTTTTGAATATTAACTAAATCTGCTGTCGTCAAGCCAGTGGAACGATACCAGGTAATTAGCGCTGGCACACCATCTGTCCCGGCAAATTTGTCATCAATTAGTTTTTGCGCAACAACAGAAGGCTCTGAGTTTGGCAGATCTTTCGCCGCATCATCTTTGTAATCAGCTGCTTTTGGAAAGAATAATTGTAAAATAATAATAGCGATAATCCACAGACCTAACGTAATAAATCGACCTTTCTTGCCGCCAACCCCACCGGCTATTTTGCTTAAAAATCCATCTTTCATTAGAAATCCCCCTTTAGTTTGCTCGTTTTTTCGTTTATCAATTGATAAGTGAAACAACAAAAAAAGAAGCACACTAGTTCATACCTCTTTTTTACAAATACCAAACATCATTAAATTGATTAATTCATCGATTTGCTCTGTGGTCGTTTGCTGTTGCGCAAAGCTGCCTTTCCCTGAAAAAAGTGGGCTAATGGTAGACAAACAGTATCTTGCAGCCGTCTCCGCACTTACACCGTCACGCAGTTCACCAGCATTTTCTAGTCGTTCGAAAAAATTTTGAAATGGTTCTAAATACGTTTGTTGCCATAATTTATAGAGTAAAAACTGATTTTCTGGTTTCATTTCATTGAGAATATCATGAATCATTAGCAAAATATTGGTCGGATGTTCCTCAATTAACATGATTAACATATCGCGCAATTGCGCTTCCTTCTCTTTGTTCGCCTGCATAATCGGATGCATTTCCAGCTGAATGTTCTGCGTCAATTCACGAACCACTTCAATATAGAGCGATTCCTTGTCTTCAAAATGGTGATAAAGTGCCGGTTGGGTAATTTTGGCAATTTTAGCTATTTCTCTGGTGGAAACTGCCCGGTAACCTTTTTCCATAAATAAATCACGTGCTGTATCCAGAATTTTTCTTCTTGTTATTCCTAACTCTTCTGCCCGAGTCCGCTTCTTTTCCATCATCACCCCACCTTTCTTATTTTGTTGCAGTTAGTAATGGAAGGTTTTTATTAATCAGTTTTTCCAACGTTTCCTTATGCCACTTACGACCAAGAACCCGCTTACTAACAAGATATTTCCCTTCCTCCAGCTCGCCGTCTTCTGTCACTGCTCGAATATATAAACGATACACTAATTTCTTTTTCTCCAGCGCAATTTGCTGAACTGTCTTCCCATCCAAAAAGTGCATTTCCGCATCACTTAATTTAAATACAAATGTAAAAATTCCCGCTTCCGTAAACGCGAGAATAAGCGAGTGCCTGCCCCGCATATGAGGCCCTGCGTACAAAAAATCAATCGTTTGAACGGTCAAATTATTATCCGCACTATACGTTCTTACTTCTTTTTCCAATCGCTCTTTCAAACTAGCAGCCAAAATAAGCGCCTCCCTTGCTGATTAATATTTTACCAGAAAATGGTTGGGGGAAGTAGTGAAAATTTTTTATAGAAAGAAACCAAGACAACTCCTATTTAATCTTATCATTGGTTAGGTTTATTCTAGTATCATTTAATTACAAACCTTTATTAAGTCTTTGATAACTTGATAATCACATCTTTAAAAGAACTATTATTATTTATTTCGGTTTCTAAATGTTCTAGGATATTTTCAGAAGGGAGTTTTGAAGTTTCGGTAATATGTTCTTGTATAGTTCCTTTAATTTTCTCTTGTTCCATATGAAATTCTACAATATTCATAGCGATATCATAAAAGCTGCTATCTATTTTTAAATTGAAACCATTTAATCTTAGATAAAGATAAGTTGTCACTAAAGCCGTTCGTTTATTTCCATTATAAAAGCAATGATAATTAGCCAAGGAATACCATAAATAAGCTGCCTTATCAAAAATAGTAGGGTGCAATTCCACACCAAAAACCTCTTGATCTAGGGATTGCAAAATTAAATGTATGGAATTTTCGTCTCTAATTCCATACATAGGTTTGACAACATTTTCTGTTAACTTCTGCAAATAGTTATTGATATTTACTATTAGTTGTTCATTCATAATTTTTTATAAACCTTTCTAATTCTTCCAAAGAACTAAATGTCTCTCTTATATTTACTATTTCTCCAAATATAGAAATACGATACTCTAAGGAACCTTTCATTTGATAAATTCCTACGATAAAATAATTAATCTTTACAGTTAGAAGTTTTGCTTTCATTTCGTAAAATAATTGATTTATTTTAGTAAAATCAATTTTCACATTTAAAGTCTCCATAATTTTATTCTCTAATATATCGATAGAATCAGTATCCCCGCTGCATACACTTTCTACTTTTTCTGTATCAAATAGTACTACAGTATAATTTTTATCTACTCTCTCAGAATCATATTTAATTGAGAAGTTAGCTTTATTTTCCTTTAAGAATGTTTGCAATTTTAGATACATCTGTAATCTCCTTTCTACCTAATTTTTCAATTAAATCCCATTTTTGTGTATCATTTAAAGGTGATTTTAAATTAAACTCATCTAATAACATATTTAATGTATCAAAAGCTGTTCTTTTATTACCATTTTCAAATGCATGGTCCGCAATACTTCTAGTTACTGCAGAAGTTTGCTCCCATGTATCATTATAATAAGATGCAGAATTAATTATACTATCAATTGAATTATTTTGTTCAAACCCATTAGAATATTTTTTATTTATATTCCTAATGTCCTTTGCAATTTCATCCGTATTGTCAATTAAATTTCTACTCCGATTCTTCCCACCCTTGTTAATTTCCTCTAACGCCGCTTTTTCTCTTTTCAAATGCTCTTCAAAATTAGATGCTTCTCTAGCTTTTTTACTTGCTTCTATATTTTTTAGTATTCGCGTTTTTTGGTCGGCGTTTGCTTTATTGGCTTGCTTTAAGGCGCTGTTTGGTATAGTGAATTTCTTTCCTCGATATACTTTTGTCGTGTAACCAAAAATAAGCGAGGTTAAAATCCCAAAACTTTGCGCTTTGCTTATTTCTTGTCCTGTAATCGGATTTTTATTTTGTTTCAATGATTCTAGTGTGGCTTTTACCAACTCGCCTTCTTCCGTAGCTTGGTTACTTTCCTTTGGTAATTCGCCGTTAAAACTGGCTGTATTATAAGCTTCCGTTGCTTTAATATCCACTTGACCATCTTTAGACAGAATCCACATGCCGCCTTGTTTCACTTTGCTATAACTCGCAAAATCATAGACTGTCGTATCAGTGGCGCTCGCTTTTCCTAACGTTTTTCGCATTCGGCTCACAGTGGCAAAATTTAGTTTACTTATATCATAGCCCCCAGTTTGACTATTAAACTGGATATTGGATTGTAACTCTTGAACAGTCTGCTGGATACCTTGCACTAAATCCGTCAAATGCTCGAAAAAAGCCCCATGACTTTGTTCAAAAGCCAGATATTTCTCTAAAATATTTTCCTGCTTATATGCGGTTGCTAACTGGGAACGATAGGTTTGCATTTGGCCTTCTGTGTTACTATTCATTCGTTGATACAATGCTTCTTTTTTGCTTTCAATTCGGTCAATCATTTGGCCGAGTTCGTATAAACCATCTGCGTCGATTTTAGCATTAGGAGAAGGGTCTACTTGGTCGTGAAAGTCCTGGATGTACCGCTTCATCCGTTCCTCACTCTCATTCATTGCCTCGATTATCGTGTCGCAGAGTGGAATATACGTCATTTGATAATAATTTTTGGACGCTTCCACGGCCTTCCCTTTTAAACTACCATCTTCTATGTAGTTTGTCACGGTGGTTTTGATGCCTTGGATGATTTTTCTTCCTGTTTGGTTAGCTGCGCGTAGTTGGAATGCAAAATCTCGTATTTCTCCGATGTCGATTCGGCTCACTGGAACAACTCCCTTTTGTAATTTCTATTGTTTTTCATTCAAAACTTGTGCACTTGCTCACAATAATATTTTATCAAAATAAGCCTCAAAACAAAACGAATAAACCATTTACCAAGAAATATTCCCCCTCATAATCCACAAAAAAGTCAAATCCAGTTTTCTCTTCTCCAATCATTCATGCTAATATCAATATTAGCGCTTACTACAATGGTATAAACGTTTTTTGCGATTATATAAATATTAAACGAAAGTTGGTACGAAAAATGGGAGAAGAGTACAACATTGAAACACGAAACGGGAGAACATCATTTTTTGATGGAGGTTTGCTGCAATATATCGGTTGGACGATACTTGGCACTTTGGTGACGATTTGTACGATTGGGATTTGCTATCCATGGGCTTTGTGTATGGTTTATGGCTGGAAAATCAATCATACGGTTATTGAAGGAAGACGCTTGAAATTCCAAGGTTCTGCGGTTGGACTTTTTGGTCACTGGATTAAATGGCTTTTACTAACTATCATTACTATCGGAATTTATGGTTTCTGGGTTTTCATTAAATTAGAAGATTGGAAAGTAAAAAATACGATTTTTAAATAAAAAGAAAAAACATCTTACAACATGGCTTTTGCCAAATGTGAGATGTTTTTTAGTATGCCCTCGGAGGGAATCGAACCCCCATTTTAAGAACCGGAATCTTACGTGCTATCCGTTGCACCACGAGGGCTATATGTAGGTCAGAAACGCTTACCGTACGAATAATAATTATAGCGAAATTCCTAGGGTTTTACAAGTTTTATTTTATTTGAAAAAGCCAGCACATCCGTAGATTTGCTGGCTCGGGTATTAATTTACTAATGTCCAAATGGAAGAGCTGTCTGGTCTTGCACCTTTAACCCACCATTTTGCTTGGTATGTTTTGCCGTTATAAATGACTTTATCTCCGCCGTTATAGGCTTTTAGAGAGTTCCAAGCTTGGAGTTCTGTGCTTTCATTTTTCCAAACATCACTTGTGTCTGGTGCGTTACCTTTTGTCCACCACTTCGCTGTATACGGCACGCCTTTATAATAAATTTGGTCGCCAGCTAGGTAAATTTGATCCGCTTTCCATGTGTTCATCGGATCTAGTGGTTTTGTTTTAACAGTGATTTCGTTACTTACTAAGGAGCGATTTCCTGAAGTATCTACTGCATAAACTTTATATTTATAGCTTGTATTGCTTGCTAGTTTTGTATCTTCAAACATTGTTTTTGTTGATGTTGCGATTTTTGTATTATTACGATATAGTTCGTAATTTTTCACTTCCACGTTATCCGTGGATGCTTGCCAACAAAGAGCAATTGTTGTATCTGTTTGCGCGTGTGACATTAAGCTTTTTGGTGCAGTTGGCGCTTCTTTATCCACTGCTGGAGCTTCTTTTGTAGTCACATTAATGCTATTGCTTAATGCAGAGCTGTTGCCACCGAAATCTTTTGCGCGAACTGTGTAAGTGTACGCAGTGCTTGAATTTACAGTCGTATCTTCATAAGAAGCGGCTTGGCTTTCTCCGATTACTTGTCCGTCACGTAAAATTTCATAACCTTTAATTCCAATATTATCCGTTGAAGCAGTCCATGTTAAACTTACTTTTTTCGGCGTAGTAGTTCCAGCTAAATTAGTTGGAGCTGTTGGCGCTTCGTCGTCAGCAATTGGCGCTACATCAGAGTTAATGATGTTTGCGTCAATAACTTGATAAAACGCATTACCTGTATCAGCAATTGTCCAAACACCAAGGATTACATAGTATCCTGAACGGTCATTCGGAATATTAATTTCTTGTGTAGCAATAGTTCCTGGAGCACTTCCATCCGCAGCAATTGTTGCTAATGGTTCTAATGATGCTCTAGTCAGTGGCGCATTTGGGTCCCAACCTTTTTTAGTAATAAAATATTGCCAACCACTTGTTCTATGTGGCGCTGTCAATGTCCATTCTACTGTTAGTGGGCCAGACTCAATATCAACTTTTGCCCAACGATTTGCAGTTTGAGCGTCTAAAAGTGAATATTTTCCTCCGCCTGCGATTCTTCCATCAGCAGGTCCACTTACTGGGAAACCTTTTGGAGCTTCTACACTTTGTGGTTCAAATTGCGCTGCTCCAACCCCTACATTGATTCCTCTGTTTGCTAAATAAACACGACTTGCCGGCTTTGATATGTATCCATGAGCTGAAGCAGTTGTTTGAAAAAGAACTACAGCTAACGTAAACACAGCAAAAAACATTCCAATTTTCGAAAATTTCTTCATGATGCACCTTCCTTTCAGTATAGTTAATTATACCTTTTTGTTAAATTTTATTGAAATAGTTTGCCTGAGACTTTATCGTTTGACCTAGTTTGACCATTCGTGTATGATATAAACAAAGCTAATTTTAAATATACATTTAACAGGAGGAATCTTGATATGAACTTAATTCCAACAGTAATCGAACAAACTAGCCGCGGTGAACGTGCATATGACATTTATTCCCGTTTATTAAAAGACAGAATTATTATGTTAGGATCTGCAATTGATGATAACGTGGCAAACTCTATCGTTTCTCAATTATTATTCCTAGATGCACAAGATCCTGAAAAAGATATTTTCTTATATATCAATTCTCCAGGCGGAAGCATTTCAGCTGGTATGGCCATTTACGACACAATGAATTTCGTGAAAGCGGACGTTCAAACAATCGGTATGGGTATGGCTGCTTCAATGGGATCATTCCTATTAACAGCTGGCGCAAGCGGTAAACGTTTTGCCCTTCCAAACGCAGAAATCATGATTCACCAACCACTTGGCGGTGCTCAAGGTCAAGCAACTGAAATCGAAATTGCAGCTCGTCACATTTTAAAAATCAAAGAACGTATGAATACCATTATGGCTGAAAAAACTGGTCAACCATATGAAGTCATTGCTCGTGATACAGATCGTGATAACTTCATGACTGCACAAGAAGCCAAAGATTACGGCTTAATCGATGATATCGTTGTTAACAAATCTGGCTTAAAAGGTTAATCAATAAAAAGAGGTTTTGCGAAAATGCAAAACCTCTTTTTTATTACCTTATTTTATACGAAGCGCTGAATGTCTTCTTCCGTAAAATACATATACTAAAATCCCTAGCACGAACCAAATACCAAACGCGATCCATGTTGTTTTAGATAAATTAAGCATTAAATAAACACAAAGTAAAAAGGAAAGTGCTGGTACTACAGGATAAAATGGTGTTTTAAATCCTTTTTGGTTCAAGTCTGGGTTTCTTCGTAAAAAGAAAATCCCGATAGAAACCATTGCAAAGGCAAACAGTGTTCCAATATTAATTAATTGCGCTAAATCTTCCATTGGTACAGTAGAAGCAATCAGCCCCATCACTGTCGCAAAAATCATCGTATTTCTGACTGGTGTATCATTTTTGCTGATTTTTGAAAATGATTGAGGTAATAATCCGTCACGTCCCATTGCGAATAACAAACGAGTACCGCCATAAGACATAACAAGCACAACGGTTGTCATCCCTACGATTGCACCAACTGAGAGCAACCCAGCAATCCAGTTTTGATTAATTGCTTGAAGTGCGAAGGCAACAGGTGCACTAACGCCAACTAAATCAGTGTAAGGTACAACGCCCGTAAGAACAGCTGAAAGTAAAATATAAAGCAATGTACAAACTGCTAGTGAAGCAATAATTCCGATTGGCATGTTTTTCTGCGGATTCTTCACTTCTTCTGCTGCACTTGAAACAGCATCAAAGCCGATATAGGCAAAGAATACAGTGGAAGCCCCAGTAATGACACCTTGTACACCAAATGGTAAGAACGGCGTCCAATTATCTGGTTTTACATAAAAAGCGCCTACCAAAATAAATAATACAACAACTGCGATTTTAACTAAAACCATAATATTATTTACGCGCGTCGATTCACGAATTCCAAAGCTAAGTAAAATCCCAATTACCATAACAACAACAAATGCTAGTAAATCAAAATACGTTCCCGCACTTGGATCATAAGCTGATGAAATAACTTTTGGAATGTGCAAGTCAAATCCCGCTAGTAGGCTTTTCATATAAGAAGACCAGCCGCTTGCGATTGCCGCTACAGCCAAGCCATATTCTAAAATAAGCGACCAACCTAAAATCCACGCCACTCCTTCACCAAATACATGATAACTATACGTATAGGCGCTACCAGCAACTGGTAATTTAGAAGCAAACTCCGAATAACAAAGTGCCGCTAAACAGCAAGCAATTCCCGCAATAATAAATGAAATTATAATTCCTGGTCCTGCAATGACAGAAGCTACCTGCCCTGGAAGAATAAATATCCCTCCCCCAACAACCGCCCCGACTCCAAGCATCGTTAAATCAAATGCTCCTAACGTTTTGTTCAAATGATGTTTGTCTGTCGCTGGGTTATGAAAACTCTTTTTTCTGAAAAAAGAATTAATTTTCGTCATAAAGATTCCTCCTTTTTTAATTCCAATTTTCAGTTAATTTATTTGTGTATGTTTAAACTAACTGGAAAACTATTATTCATGGTAACATAAACGAACTAAAAAATATACAACATTTGTAGATTTTTGTTTAAAAAAAGGCAAAAAAAGCTTGAAACCCTCAGAAAGGATTTCAAGCTTTTCAGTTATTTCCAAGCTCGTGAATATTGTTTTGGTCCTTCAATCGTTTCGCCTAATTGTTTGGCTGCATCTTTGGCAAAATAAGGATTACGTAATAATTCACGACCGACGATAATTAAATCTGCTCGTTCGTTACATAAAATTTCTTCCGCTTGCTCGCCTCGTGTAATAAGTCCGAGCGCCCCGGTCGCAATCCCCGCCCCACGACGAATCTCATCTGCAAAAGGAACTTGATAGCCCGGGAAAACTGGCGGAGCTACATTTACTAAGCCACCTGTACTAACATCAATTAGTTCCACGCCATCTGCTTTCATCCATTTAGCAAACGGAATGTGGTCTTCTAATTGCAAGCCACCATGTGCATAATCCGTTGCAGAAACCCGAACAATAATTGGGCCGTCCCATACTTCTTTTATTGCTTTGATAATATCGCTTAAAATTTTATAACGATTGCCAGCAGGTCCGCCGTAATTATCTTCACGACGATTCGTAATTGGTGATAAAAATTGATGAATCAAATAACCGTGCGCGGCGTGAATTTCAATAACATCAAAGCCAGCTTCTTTTGCGCGATAAGCGGCACGTTTAAAATCAGCCACGACTTCTTTAATCGCTTCTTTTGTCAGTTCTACTGGTTTGGCAGATTTTTCGTCAAAAGCAATCGCAGAAGGAGCTACAATTTCACCGGGTAAAACGGCTTTTCGCCCAGCGTGCGCTAATTGGATACCCGCTTTTGCGCCGTGATAATGAAGGCCATCGACTAATTTTTTTAAAGCTGGAACTTGTTCGTCATTCCATAACCCTAAATCAAACTCAGAAATGCGGCCGATTTCTTGAACCGCGGTTGCTTCTAAAATAACAAGTCCTGTACCGCCAGCTGCTCTAGAAACATAGTGTGCAAAATGAAAGTCTGTTGCAATCCCGTCTTTATTTTCTACTGAATACATGCACATTGGTGACATAACAATTCTGTTTTTTAACGTTACATCTTTTAATTTATATTCTGAAAATAATTTTGACATTCTAATTCGCATCCTTTTCTTTTAATTAACTATTACTGATTTTGAGTCCGACTTGCGCTGGTGTTTCTCCGCTTCTAAGGCGTTCTGCAATCTGATCTAGTTTTCGGAGACGATGATTAATACCTGATTTACTTACTTGCCCAGTTGTTAGCATTTCGCCTAGCTCTTTCAGCGTCACATCTTCATTGGCTATCCGAAGTGCCGCAATCTCGCGCAATCGTTCTGGTAAAGCTTCTAAACCAACTGTTGATTGGATATATTTAATATTATCGATTTGCCTAACTGCCGCATTAATAGTCTTGTTGAGATTCGCTGTTTCACAGTTCACTAGCCTATTCACCGAATTCCGCATATCGCGCATAATCCGAACATCCTCAAAATGAAGAAGTGCGCTAGTCGCCCCAATAATACTCAAGAATTCCGTTATTTTTTCTGCTTCTTTCAAATAGGTAATAAAACCATTTTTCCGTTCAAGTGTCCGCGCATTGAGGTCAAATTGGTTCATTAAAGCGCAAATCGCCTCATTATGCTCCTCATAAACAGAGAAAATTTCTAAATGATAAGAAGAAGTTTCCGGATTATTAACTGATCCACTTGCCAAAAAGGCTCCGCGCAAATAGGCACGTTTGGCGCTTCTCTTCTTAACAAATCCCCTATCAATCGATTTCGTAAACGTCATTGGAGGCTCAAGAATTCGTAAATCTTCCAAAATCCCCCGTGTGCCAGCTTTCAAACGAACGATATATACATTATTTTTTTTCAGCTTCATTTTGCGACGTACAAGAAGTTCAATTGGCACTTCATATAAATCTTTCAGTAATTGATACATTCGTCTAGCTATAGCCGCATTCTCGGTTTGGACATCCATTATCACTAATTGATTTGAAAACGAGATGGCGCCATTCATTCGAATAAAAGCTGCGAGTTCCACTTTTGCATCGCTATCACTTACGTCCATATGGGTTAATTCTTTCTTCGTTTCCGATGCAAATGACATGGCTTACTCACTCCTTTTCGTTATTTTGGTCAGGTAACATTGCTAAAAGCGCATCTGCCACCTTTTCAGCAGCATGGCGCACAAGGCCATCCTCTGTAGAAAGAAAATCTTGATAAATTGCTTCCACACCAAGCTCTTCCATTCCTTTGGCGTTATGCTCTACTTGCGCAACATCCTCTGGGAATAATAGCTCTTTTGGAACTGTGGTCGTATTAATCAACGTTTTGTCGATAAATGATTTCCCCACATGCTCATGGATAACTTTAATATGATCCGCATCTGAGAAAAAGTCGGTTTCGCCAATTTGCGTTAAAATATTGGTAATATAAACTTTCGGAGCCTTACTTGCTATGATTTCATCGGCTAATTCCGTAAGTAATAAATTTGGTAAAATACTCGTGTATAAACTTCCCGGACCAATTACAATCAAATCAGCTTCTTTCACTGCTTCGACTGCTGTCGGATACGGTTTTACATTTTCTGGTTCAATGTAGACACGATTAATATGCTTCCCTTGTAACGGGATAAGCGACTCGCCATGCACAATAGAACCATCTTCCATTTCGGCATTTAAAATAAGCGGTTGATCT
Organism: Listeria cossartiae subsp. cossartiae; assembly: GCF_014224155.1. Taxonomy (GTDB): domain Bacteria; phylum Bacillota; class Bacilli; order Lactobacillales; family Listeriaceae; genus Listeria; species Listeria cossartiae. The sequence continues at coordinate 105,069 of NZ_JAASUI010000004.1, forward strand.
GTTGCCGGAATAACTTTACCGCGAATTTTCAGCACTGTAGCCAGAACATTAATCGCATCAACATAACTATCATTCAATTGCGATAAAGCCGTTAAAATTAGATTTCCAATAACATGCCCGGATAAATCGCCATCTACCGCAAAACGATATTGAAATAAATCCACAACTCGTGGATCGACATTGGATAACGCCAGCATCACGTTGCGAATATCCCCCGGTGGAAGCACATCCATTTGCTCACGGATTTTACCAGAACTACCACCATCGTCCGCTACAGTCACAATCGCCGTTAAATGAATATCTTTCTTTTTAAGGCCTTTTAAAATGACTGGAAGACCTGTTCCGCCACCGATTACGACTACTTTAGGTTTCGTTTCCTTTTTCATATTAACGACCCTTTCTACGTTTCATATCTCGGTGTGAAATCGTTGTCTCATATTTTTGTTGGATTGCTTTACCAACGAACTCGGTTAAAGCTACAGAACGATGCTGTCCTCCTGTGCACCCAATGGCAATGACTAACTGCGTCTTCCCTTCTCGTTTGTAAAAAGGAAGTGTAAACATTAATAAATCGACTAATTTATCTAAAAAGGTTTGCGTTTCCGGCCATTTCATCACATATTCATAAACGTCCTCATCAAGCCCTGTCAGCGGACGCATTTTGTCGATATAGTGTGGATTCGGTAAAAAGCGCACATCAAATACTAAGTCTGCATCAATCGGAATCCCATATTTGAAACCAAACGACATCAATTGCACATTGAATACATCTTTATCTTCGGTTTGAAATTCATTATTAATTCGTTCGCGTAACTCGCGTGGTGCCATATTCGACGTATTAATAACTAGTTGCGAGCGCCCTTTTAAATCACTAAGCAGTTCGCGCTCTGCATTAATCCCATCAAGCACTGAACCATTCGGCTCTAGTGGATGGTGACGGCGTGTTTCCTTATAACGCGAAACAAGCACCTTATCATCAGCCTCTAAAAAGAGGATTTTCGTTGTTATAAAATTGGTATTATCTAATTCATCAAGCGCAGGTTCAATCGAATCGAAAAACTCTCGTCCGCGAAGATCCATTACGAGCGCGATTTTATCCATTTTGTCGCTTTCTTTCATTAGCTCCCAGAATTTCGGAAGTAAACTTGGTGGTAAATTATCTACACAAAAATAACCGAGATCTTCTAAAGACTGCATTGCAACTGTTTTTCCTGCCCCAGACATCCCAGTAATGATTACTAATTTTAATTGTTTAGAAGCCATATCTGCCTCATCCTTTCGCACAAATAATATCTACCTTCCATTTTAGCATACTTCTCACTAGAAAATCCCGGAAAAGTCTCTAAATAGAGTTTCCGGGATTTTTCTTTTTAAGCTTCGATATGTTGCATCAAATCAGCTTTTACTTTTTCTAATTTTGCGGTACTTTCTTCCTTACTCTCACCGCGAATGCTAAAGTAGAATTTGATTTTCGGTTCTGTGCCTGATGGGCGTAAGCAGAACCACGAACCATCTTCAAAATAACATTTAATGACATCCGCTGTTGGTAAATGAATCACTTCGGTTTTCCCTGTTGCAATCCAAGTTGTTTCGCTTCTTAAATAATCTTCCGCCCGTTCCACTACAAATCCGCCCATACTCGTTGGCAGTTGTTCGCGGAAGCTACTAGTAATTTCTTTGATGCGCTCGGAGCCATCTTTTCCGCTTAAAGTGAGTGAAACGAGATCTTCATTATAATAACCAAATTCAGCATAAATTTGATCTAAATCTTCCAGTAAAGTTCTACCTTCTACTTTGCTAACAAGCGCCACTTCAGCAATCGCAAGGACCGCTTGAATCGCATCTTTATCACGTGTAAACGGCTTAACCATGTAACCATTACTTTCTTCATAACCAAATTCAAACGTATGCTTACCAGTTTCTTCAAAATGCTTAATTTGTTCCGCGATAAATTTGAAACCAGTTAAAACTTCAATCATTTCAGCGCCGTAATGCTTCGCGATTTCCGTCCCAAGATTACTCGTTACAATCGATTTCAATACCGCCGCATTGGCTGGCAACTCATTTTGCGCTTTCTTTTGTTTCAATAAATAATGTAAAATAATCGCACCAATTTGGTTTCCAGATAAAACTTCGTATTTCCCGTCCGCATTACGAACTGCCACGCCTAAACGGTCAGCATCCGGATCGGTTCCTACTAAAATATCGCCGCCAAACTTTTTACCATATTCAATCGCTAGTAAAAATGCTTCCCGATTTTCCGGATTAGGCGATTTTACCGTCCCAAAATCAGGATCATTCACAAATTGCTCATCTACCTTAACAATATTTGTGAAGCCAACACTTTCAAGCGCAGGCACGCCAAGAATTCCGCCAGTACCATGAAGCGGCGTGAAAACAATTTTCAAATCCTCGCCACGTTCTTGAACAAGCGCTTTATTTACAATCACTTCTTTTAATTTTTCCAAATAAGGACGATCGACTTTTTCGCTAATTACTTCAAGTAAGCCATTTTCGATTAATACTTCTTGATTCGCCACTTCTACCGAAAAAATATCTTCTACTGCATTTATGTACTCAATAACCGCACTCGCGCCAGTTGGAGGCATTTGCCCGCCATCTTCACCGTAAATTTTATAGCCATTGTATTCTGGCGGATTATGACTAGCTGTAATAACGATCCCGCCAAACGCATTTAAATGACGCACAGCAAAAGAAAGTTCCGGCGTTGGTCGAAGTGCATCAAACACATAACTTTTCACACCATGATGACCTAAAACTGCTGCCGATTCAAAAGCAAATTCGCGTGACATATGACGAGGATCATACGCAATAACAATCCCACGCTTCTTCGCCTCTTCGCCGTTTTCAGCCACAAATTGCGCCAAACCTAGTGATGCTTTACGAATAGTATAGATGTTCATACGGTTCGTTCCAGCGCCTAACACACCACGCATTCCCGCCGTTCCAAATTCCATATTCCGATAAAAACTATCTTCCAGTTCCTTCTCATTCGCTTCCATCTTCGTCAATTGCTGTCTTAATGCACTATCCAGTTCTTCATTCGAAACCCACTTCTGATATTCTTCCTGCCAATTCATTCCCTACACTCCTTCGTTGAAAACTACTTTCTTATAATATCTCAGCTCTCCACCGTAAAGCGAAAAGCTGTCCTAGATGTAAAAGGTTTTTCTGGTCTTAGCACGATGTCACCAAATCCGTCGTGATTAATCGCATCCACCAAGCCTTGCGTTTCCATTGTAATACCAGCATATTTTGGCACAGCTTGCCCCTCCATTTCAAAAGAGCCATCCAAACTATTAGCCGTATAAACTAAAACCGCATCACACATCGTTTCCATTTCCAAACGGCGCCCTGACACCGGGTCAAACAAAACCGCATCCGGACAACCATTTTCATGTTTTAAAATAAATGCATGATCAAGCCCAGTGCCAACTAATTTCACTTGCGCATCATCACTTTGAGTAATTTCAGCTATTTCACGCCCCGCTCGTAAATCAAAAATACTATCCTCAACTAACCGAATTTCCCCAATCGGAAGGGACGCTTCATCAATCGGCAAAAAGGCATCGCTATTCACCCAAAGTTGCTGTTGTAAAACTGTGGCTCCAACTTCTCCGTTCAAGTTAAAATAAATATGATTGCTCGGATTATAAATAGTCGGCTGATCCGTTTTTGCTTCATAATTAATCAGCCATTCATTCTTATTATTTAGCGTATAAGTCATTTTGGCATCAATGTTCCCCGGATAGCCATTTTCCCCATCCGCCCAGCAATATTCAAAAGTCATCACAAGCTGATCCAACTCTTCTTCCACAGAAACATCCCAAAGCTTCTTACTAAAATTAAGTTTACCACCGTGACGATGGTTAGCCCCTTCATTTTGAGTCAGCTGAAATTGTTTCCCGTCCAGACTAAATTGGCCTTTACTAATGCGACCAGCAACCGGACCAAGCGTCGCACCGAAATACGGAGAGTGCGCCAAATAATCATCTAAATTCGTAAATCCAAGACTAATATTCGCAAACTCACCAAATTTATCTTTTGTTTCAAGGGAAGTAACAATCGCGCCGTAATTCAACACGCTCATTCGCATCCCGTAGTCATTTACTAGTGTCCACTGCCAGACTGTTTCTCCCTCAAACTCACCAAAATATTCCTTTATTACTTCGATGAAAATCACATTCCTTCATAGTTATTAATAGCCATTTGGATGAGATACATGCCATTTCCAAGCAGTTGCGATAATATCTTTTACGTCTGTATACGTCGGCTCCCAACCAAGAATTTCACGCGCTTTGTCACTAGAAGCAATTAATGTTCCCGGATCGCCCGCACGACGCGGTACAACCTCAGCTGGAATTTCTTTTCCTGTTACAACACGAGCTGCTTCAAGCATTTCTTTCACGGAAAATCCGTTGCTACTGCCAAGGTTGAAAACATTACTTTCTCCACCATTTTTCAAATATTCTAGCGCTCTAATATGCGCATCAATTAAATCTTCTACTTGGACATAATCGCGGATACAAGTACCATCCGGCGTATTATAATCATCCCCATAAATCGCTAATTTTTCGCGTTGACCAAGTGCAACCTGTAAAATGATTGGCACTAGATGCGATTCCGGCTTATGATCCTCACCAATCGAACCATCCGCTTTCGCCCCAGCCACATTGAAATAACGTAGCGCAACAAATTTCATATCATATGCTTTATCGCACCATTTCATCATTTTTTCCATAATTAGCTTTGTTTCACCATAAGTGCTTTCCGGATTTGTCGGCATGTCTTCTGTAATCGGCACACGTTCAGGCTCGCCGTATGTAGCCGCACTCGAAGAAAAGACAATATGCTTCACACCAAATTGCTCCATCACTTCTAAAACAATTTGCGTACCGTAAACGTTATTATTTAAATAAGCTAATGGTACTTCCATCGATTCTCCCACAAGCGAACTAGCAGCAAAATGAATCACACCATCGACCGTTTCTTTTTCAAAAACCGAACTTAAAAACGCCTTATCGCGAATATCCCCTTCATAAAATTTTGCCTTTTTATGAATAGATTCTTTATGTCCAGTTCTTAAATTATCAATAACCACTACTTCATATCCGCGAGTAATTAACTCATCCACTGCATGCGAGCCGATATAACCTGCTCCACCAAGTACAACAATACTCATTACTTATCTCTCCTAACGATAGTCTTTGTCTTCCATTTTACACTACTCAAGCCCATGTAGTCACGCAAAAATGGGTCCAAGATAAATAATCTTAGACCCATTTACGTTTTTTCCAATTATTTTGCTGCTTCTGCCTCTAGTGACTCTTTTAATTCTTCCACATATTTTTGTGCATTTTGTCCAGCAAGTCCGCCGTCGCCTGTAGCTGTTACAATTTGACGTAAGCTTTTCGCACGAACATCTCCTGCCGCAAAAATTCCTGGAAGATTTGTACGCATTTCTTCATCTGTTTTGATATAACCTTCCTCATCTGTAATACCTAGGTTTAAAAATGCTTTCGTAAGTGGCACAAGTCCAACGTAAATGAAAACACCATCCACCGGCATAATCGATTCGGAACCATCTACAGTAGAAACAAGTTTAGCACCTGTTACTTTTTTGCCATCACCAACAATTTCTTCTACCGTACTATTCCAAATAAAATCAACTTTTTCATCTTTAAAAGCACGATCTTGTAAAATTTGTTGTGCCCGTAATTTATCACGACGGTGTACGATTGTTACTTTATCGGCATAACGAGTCAAATAAGTTCCTTCTTCAACCGCAGAGTCTCCGCCGCCAACCACGATTAATTCGCGATTTTTAAAGAACGCTCCGTCACAAACTGCACAGTAAGAAACGCCGCGTCCGCTAAGCTCTTCTTCACCAGCCGCGCCAAGTTTACGGTGTTCAGCCCCAGTTGCAATAATAATCGCCCGAGCTTTATATGTTTTTGCGCCTGCTGTTACTGTTTTAAATTCTTTTCCATCAACGACTTCTTTAATGTCACCATAAGCATACTCAGCGCCGAATTGTTTCGCACCGCTAAGCATCTTGTCGGATAAATCTGGTCCTAAAATGCTATCAAATCCAGGGTAATTTTCTACCTCTGCTGTATTTACCATTTGTCCGCCGGGTACACCGCGTTCAATCATTAACGTATCTAAATCTGCACGGGAAGTATATAAAGCTGCTGTCATTCCAGCAGGTCCCGCTCCAATAATAATCACATCATAAATTTTTTCTTCACTAGCCATTCTCTTTGCCCTCCTCATTTATGTGTATACAATAGTTAGCCTAAATTAATCCTAATACGGAATAGCAAAAAGGTCTATTTATCTGCTCATAGCTCGCTCGATATCGCGCGCACATTTTCCACATTCAAATTCTTCTACTAATTGAAGTTTCATTTGCGGTAAAAATAGCTTTGCAATCGCACTCGCCACCGTTTCTATCGTATAACGACCCAATATCAAATCTTTCCCCGCATCTGTTAAAACAAGTGAAAACATCTGCTTATATAGCGCCATATTTTCGTCGTTTAACAAAATGCCTTTTTCTCTTAAAATCATCATCGCTTTGGCAATCAAATAACCGTTTTGTTCGATATCTCCATCTGGGAAATAATCAAAATTAGTAAACATCAAATGCTCCATATACGACCAATCACTCATATCAAGTAGCGGATGGAACAACACTAATTCCGGACGATTACTAGAAATCGTTAACGCGTATACACCAAGCATATGAACCAAATCATCTTCCTCTTGAAGCATATCAAGAACAAGCCGCGTATCATTCGTTAAATCCGCCTCTTGCTCAAACGGAAACCTAACATCCTCATACAAATCACACTCTAAAAAGGAATGCCAAAACATTTTCGCGCCTTCCACATCATCTAAATAATAGGCAGCTTTTGCCCGGTAATAATAATATTTACTACGCTCCGTCACTTCCAAATCAGCCACTTGTTCCAGCAAATCATCCGCTTCCTCATACTCACCCATCATCGCATGAATCAAACCAAGCTTTTCTTTATGATGCGCTAAAACCGGCAATACATCTCGCAGTTCCAAATAAAGCGCATCCGCCTCTTGACGATTCCCCTTATAAAAGTGATAAATAAACAAATCACAAATTCCTAAAAGATTTCCTGGGTTTCTCGAAAGCAAATCACTTAAAACTTTAATGCCCTCTTCTTCTTTCAATTGCTCAAAATAAAGCGCTGCAAGTTGATTATAAGCAGGCCAAAAATTAGGTTTCTCATCAATGACTTTTCTTAAAATGTCGCAAGCCGACGCACTATCTTCTTCCGCTAAATAGCGATTAATTTCTTTTTTATAAGCATAGAATTCCTGCTCTAATTTCGAAAAACCATTTTCAAGTGTTTCGCCAAATGGAGTTTCTTCCAGCAAGACTTCAATTAAATCTTTGGCTTCTTCGGTATATTCCCCGTCAGATACAGTATCGACATAACGATTAGCATATTGCAACGCTCTTCGATAGTCTTTCATATACGCGAAATTATTTGCAATAAAATAATAGCAGTATTCCATATTGCCATTACGCTGTTCTAAAACATCTCTAAGTAGTTGATTCGATTTATGGAATTGCCCAATTTCTGTATAGCATATCGCCAGCTGACAAAGAATGACAGCTTCTCCCGGTTCCAGTTCGGATGCCCGTACTAAATATCTAATGGCTTCTTTAATTCTTTGATCACGAAACGCTTCAACACCGCGTTCAAAATAAAACTGACCATTTGGATAAAATGGATAGATTTTTGCGGGTGTTTTTTTGCCTTTTTCCATTTTTCCACCTCCAACATTATCCTTATTCTAATGAGTATATCATAGAATTTATCACTTTGGGCGACAAAAAAGCTACTTTGGCATTTACTCCAAAGCAGCTTTTTCTTTAATGATTAATGGATTCCCATATGCAAAACTTTCTGCCGGAACATCCTTTGAGACAACCGCACCAGCAGCAACCACCGCGCCGTCTCCAATTTTGGTGCCAGGAAGAATGGTGACATTCGCGCCAACCATCACATCCCGGCCAATCACAACATCCCCCACATGATACTCAGAAAGCAAATATTCATGCGTCAAAATAGTCGTATGATAACCAATAATCGTATTTTCACCAATCGTAATCTTTTCCGGGAAAAATAAATCCGGCATAACTTTATAGGCAATAGCAGTCTTTTCGCCTATTTTCATCCCAAGACAGGCACGATAAATATTACGTTTACCACCCATCCAAGGAAAAAAACGACCAAATTCAATAACAAGTGTATTTCTCAACGCCTTCCAAAAAGAAATCGTTTTATATACTTGAAAAAGTGTGTTGACTGTTTCATCGGGTGCCTTAAACCTATCCAGCCGTCTCAAAATCTATTCCTCGTCCCTAACGATTGCGAGTAAGTCACTCATTTTTTCTAACATAAAATCTGGTTGAAATTCTGCCAAATGTTCTGGGCCTTTAATCGCCCAAGCCACGCCAGCAGTCAGTGTTTCCGCATTTTTCCCAGCTTCAATATCATGGTAATTATCACCAATCATAATTGCTTCTTCTTTTGTCGCATTTAGCAGAGAAAGAGCCATTTCAATACCTTCTGGATCTGGTTTAGCATTAGACACTTGGTCTAACCCAATCACCACTTGAAAAAACTTATCCAAGCCAGTCACTTTAAGGCCGCGCATAATCGTATCATACATTTTCGTCGATACAATCCCCAATTTATAATCTTCTTCATACAACGCACGAATCGCTTCATAAACCCCATCGTACTCTAAAATCAAATCGTCGTGATGCTTCAAATTATACTCGCGGTAAAAAGCACGCATTTCATCCGCATGCGCTGGATTGATTTCTCGAAAAGTTTCCATTAAAGAAGGCCCGATAAACGGTAAAATATCCTCTCTAGTAAAAACCCGGTCCGGCAAGAACTCTTGCAACGTCACTTGAAACGTTTTAATAATCAATTCATTCGTATTTATAAGCGTACCATCTAAGTCAAACAACAATGTAGTAATTTTCCCAGTCATAATTTCTTCCTTTCTTAATCAAACTCGAAAATCTCCAACTTTTTTATTTCTTTTTAACTACTTTACCAAATTTATCTTCCATATAATATGGCGGATTCATTTTCAAACGACGATAAATAATTAAGCCAATTGACAGAACAATTAGTAGTAAAGATAGTACTTGCGAAACTCTAAAGTCACCCCACATCAAGCTGTCCGTCCGCATTCCTTCAATAAAGAATCTTCCAAATGAATACCAAATTACATAACTAAGAAACAATTCCCCGCTGCGAATTTTTGTGCGGCGAATAATTAGTAAAACGATAAATCCTAGCACATTCCATAAACTCTCATACAAGAATGTCGGCTGATAATAAGCACCATCTATGTACATCTGGTTGATAATAAAGTCTGGCAAATGAAGCCCTTCCAGAAAAGCGCGAGTTGTTTCAGCCCCGTGCGCTTCTTGGTTCATAAAATTACCCCAACGGCCAATCGCCTGCGCAATAATCAAACTCGGCGCAACAACATCCGCAAGTTGCCAGAACGAAATCTTCTTAATCCGCGAGAAAATAATAGCCGTAAGAACCGCACCAATCAACGCACCATAAATCGCGATACCACCGTGCCAAATCTTCACTATTTCTCCGAGATTATTCTTATAAAAATCCCATTCAAAAAGAACATAATAAATTCGCGCACTAATAATCGAAATTGGAATCGCCCAAATTAGCAAATCCACAATAATTTCTTTATCCATTTTGCGCTTATTTGCCTCGCTTAACGCAAGAAGTAGCGCAATCACCACAGCCGAAGCAATAATAACTCCGTACCATTTTACAGAAATACTACCAATTTGAATCGCCACTGGATCCAGCGGCTGAACACCATTACCCATAATTCCCCTACTTTCAAAAAGACAACTCCGCAACCAAAACAAGATACTTTTAATGTCAGTTTGGCTGCGGAGGTACTTTCTCTATTTATTTAGTCATTCATGCTGCTGTTATGACCTATTAAATTGTTAAGGTCTTGTGTAAATTGCTCTGCCGCATTATATCCCATATTCTTCAATCGGAAATTCATTGCCGCTACTTCAATAATAACAGATAAATTTCGTCCCGGACGTACTGGAACAGTAATTTTTGGAATGTCCATGTCAAAGATTTTTGTCATTTCTTGGTCTAAACCGACACGATCATAATGCTTGTCAGGATCCCAGTTTTCAAGGTGCACAACGATAGTAATCTTTTTACTGGAACGAACAGCTCCTGCTCCGAACAAAGTCATTACATTAATAATCCCAAGGCCACGAATCTCTAGTAAATGCTCAATAATCGCTGGCGAGGAACCAATTAACGTCATTTCATCCTCTTGACGAATTTCTACGTTATCATCCGCTACAAGTCTATGCCCACGTTTTACCAGTTCAAGCGCTGTCTCACTTTTACCAACACCACTGCTTCCCGTAATCAAAACACCTAGGCCATATATATCTACTAAAACACCATGCATCGATATAACCGGCGCAAGTCTGCTTTCTAAGTAATTCGTAATATAAACAGATAAACGCGTCGTTTTAAGTCGCGAACGCAGTACTGGAATATCCGCTTCTTTCGCCGCAGCTACCAATTCTTTCGGTACTTCTAAATTTCTAGAAATCACAAAAGCAGGAGTCCGCTTCGTACACATTTGTTTATATCTTTTAAGACGCTCTTCTGGTTCCATACCTTCTGAAAACGATATTTCCGTCATGCCAAAAAGTTGTACACGATCTTCTGGATAATAAGAGAAAAACCCTGTAAGTTCCAGTCCAGGCCGAGATAAATCACTAGTTAAAATTGGCCGTTCAAGTCCCGTTTCCGAACAAATTAGCTCTAAATTAAGCCGTTCCTTTAAATCCTTTACCGTAACCGATTTTGTCATGCAAGTACCTCCAAATGAATTATAAAAGTCCATTACTGTTCGCTACAAAATATTATTTAGAAAGCTCCCTATCATTTTAGCACTTTCGAGAGAATCAGGCTACCTCTTTCTTTCCAAATGGCTCTACATAGCGAAACCAGCTACATTTAAAAAGCTGTTTTAAGCCTCAAAATGTAGCTGGAAAGTTTAATTTTCTTTATTACCCCATAAAACGGAATTAATAATCATGTTTGCGAAAGCCATAATTGCCGCCAGAATTAATGCCGTTCCGAAACCGTCAATTTGGAAAGAATCTCCAATAAAGAAGGTAGTCATTTCAAGCATAATTGCATTGACAACAAAGGTGAAAAGTCCAAGTGTGAAAATATTAATCGGTAAAGTTAAAAGGAGTAAAATAGGTCTAATTAGCATATTAAGAATTGCTAATATAAAACTCGCTAGTAGCGCTGTCGTGAACCCATCTACATGAAAACTTGTAAAGAATCCAGATAAAGCTACGAAAAGCACCGAGTTAATAATGACGCCTATAATCCAACGCATGTTTTAGTTCACTCCCATTCTGATTCAGGTGTTCTTTTTGGAATAATGATAGCCGCGATGATGTAAAGTAAAATACCAGAGCCCAAGAATAAGCTAGCTACAACCCATAGTAAACGTACAAGCGTAACTTCAATATTAAAATACTCTGCTAACCCACCACAGACACCGGCAATCATTTTTTGTGAAGAAGATTTATATAACTTTTTCATTGTTTTCCCTTCCTTTCATTTTATTAAACGTTTTTTGTTTCAAGTTCAGAAACTTTGATAATACCATTTCCAACTTTGGCTTGAAGTGTTGCCATGCTGATTTCTTCGGCATTTTGAGTAAAAACAAACGTTCTTTCTGCATCGTCCCAAATTTTAGCATTTTTCAAGTCAAAATAGATTTTTTCTTTTTTCGTTCCAAGCGTTCCATCGACATTCCACGTTGGCGGAATTTGAACGCGAATATCACCATTTGGTGCATCTAAATCAGCCGCTGAAGAATTATCATTTTCGAGAATATATTCCACATCACCTTGAGCTGCTTTGGCAATGGTTGTAAGGAAGTTTCCTTGAAGGGCAATATCACCTTTTGCAGTAGACATATCTACATTTTCGACTGTGCTGCGTTTGAAGAAGATTTCACCATCCGCTGATTCGGTGCTAAGGAATTTCCCACTAGCCCCTGATGAACGAATATCACCGTGACGTGTTTTAATAATCGCGTCTTCTGCAGCCGTATCATCATATTTCAAATTACCATTTAGCAATTGAATTTTTACTTGCTCATATAAGCGTTTTGGAATCGTAATCACTAAATCTGTTTTTAACAGTTCATTTTTTGATTCAAAAGTGAAACTATCTGGGGAAATATCTAGCATTGTTTGGCTAAAGAAGTAATCCCACAGTTTTTCTTCACTTAATTGACGAATTGAACGCGCTTTTTCATGTACAGCTAAAACTGCGCGAAGTTTCATTTGATCTTTGTCCCAAGAACGAATAATAACATCCCCGGTCGCCACTCGAATTGTAAATGAGCGGAACGTCGCGCTATCAAAATTAAATTCTCGTACTGGACGAGGACGTGCTTCTTTTTTTCTTGCGCCGTGATGAATCGGCTCAGCACTTTCAGATCTTTGTCTTCTGTGATGATGGCTATTTCTCATCGCTTCTCGTACTTCCTGTCTAGCTTGATTTCGTCCAGCGTGGCGATTTCGTTTTTCTTCCACGCGGCGACGATGCCGTTCGAGCACTTCCTCATTACTTGTATCAGAAGAAGGAATCACAAACAAGGCAACTATATAAGCGATAATCGCAATACCGGTTTTCATCGTAACAATCGTGATGATGATATAAATAAGTCGCAAAAGTGTGGCATCTATTCCTAGAAACTCAGCTAGTCCGCCAAATACACCGCCGACTTTCCGGTCCACTCTTGATCTTCTTAATTTTTTATCCATGTTAGTTCTTCCTTTCTTATTTCTATGTAAAATCTAGCGCGCATTCACGGCGCTAGATTTTAGTTGATTATTTTACATCGCGAATTTTCACGGAACCAGTTGTTGCTTCTGCTTCGATTTTCAAGGAAGAATCAGCTGCATCCGGTAATTTAGTGAAGACAATGGATTTGCTCACAGATTCCGTTTTAGATTCAAGAATTTCTGCATCTTTTAAATCTAAAAGTAATTTACCAAGGTTTGTGTGGAAACGGCCATCTACGCCAATTGTTGCTGGTACAATCACTTCGATATTTCCTGCACCAGTTTTTGCTTTTAAGAAAGTAGCTTCGTTTCCAGTTAATTGATAATTGACGTTACCATTTTTAGTTTGCAAATTCGTGGAATAGTAATTACCTTTGGCTGCTACGTTACCGTTGAAAGTTTTAAGGGCAACATCGCGAATTTCACCGTTTTGGATACGAACATTACCGTTAATGGATTCAATTTCTGCTAAAGTAGCATTTAATGTACCAAGGCTGATATTACCATTGGTTGTTTTCACAAATAAATCACGACCAGATAATTCATCCAAATGGAAGTTACCATTCAGCATTTTAACGGAAACATAATCATACTCACGACGCGGCAAGTATACGGTTAAGTTGGTAACGATTTGTTTCGATGTAGATTCAAAACGTAATGTTTCTTCGTCCACACGTAAAGTCGTTTTATCAAAGAAGATTTTAAGTGCTTCATCTTCTGGATATTCTTTGAACAGTTTAATCATCGCGTGTACTTTAATATCGTTTGAATCAGATGGTTTAAATTCAACATTACCATTAGCAATTTCAAATTCTAAAATAGAAAGTGTTGTATCATGGTAAACGAAGTCGCGTTCGATTTTTGTGGATGTTAGGAACGGGAATGGCATATCTTTCACTTGTTTAAATGCATTGTTTAGGAAAGAACCAATTTTTTCACCCGCTTGGGATAAATCGTTAACCATGTTACGCATGGACTCTTCGCGATCTTTGGAAGTATTTTCGCCTTCATCTTCGTATCTTTCGTGATTTTCTGGATTTGGTTCAGGGCGTCTTTTACGGCTTTTTGGTGCAGTATAAGGATTGCCTTCGTTGTTCCAGCCTTTGCTGTAATCATAAGCCGGTTCTTCTTGCTCTTCGAATTTTTCTTCTTTCGGAGCTGCAGAACGACGAATATTTTCTTTGGCTGCTGTTTTACCTTCTTTTTTGGAAATATTTTCAAGTAGAGTAAGGGCTTCTTCTGTAGAAATAATACCTTGTTTTACTAATTCGAGAATACGTTTGCGTTCATTTTCCATTTTCATTTCCTCCTATAATTTAGGCTAAACTATTTTAGGCTTGCTTTCACATGCAAGTGAGATATCTGTTTTAACTATGTCTCTATTATGAAGGAAAAAATAATTTCTGTCATACAACCAGAGGATGATTATTTGTTTGGACTTTGGGTGGTTTGGTCTTAGGAACTAAAAAAATTCCGCTTATATTTTTAATAAGCGGAATTTGGGTTATTTTTTCTTAGCTGTTGCGATTCGTTCTTCGGTTCGTTCTTTATCGCGTTCTAAAATTGGTTTTAAGTACTTGCCTGTGTAGGATTTTTTGGAACGAGCGATTTTTTCTGGTGTGCCAGTTGCGATAATCTGACCACCGCCATCGCCACCTTCTGGACCTAAATCGATCAAGTAATCAGCTTGTTTGATAACGTCAAGGTTGTGCTCGATAACAAGCACTGTGTCGCCATTTTCTTCAACAAGTCTTTGTAAAACTTTGAGTAAACGGCCGATATCGTCTGCGTGAAGTCCCGTAGTTGGCTCATCGAGAATATAAAATGACTTACCGTTACTGCGTTTATGGAGTTCAGAGGCTAGCTTGACACGCTGCGCTTCTCCACCGGAAAGAGTTGTTGCTGGCTGCCCAAGTCTAATATAGCCAAGGCCAACGTCTACAATTGTTTGTAGTTTGCGCGCAATTCTTGGTTGGTTCGTGAAGTATTCTAGTCCTTCTTCGACAGTCATTTCTAATACTTCTGCGATATTTTTACCTTTGTAGCGGATGTCTAATGTTTCACCATTATATCGTTTTCCATGACAAACTTCGCAAGGGACATACACATCTGGCAAAAAGTGCATTTCGATTTTGATAATTCCATCGCCTTTACATGCCTCACAGCGGCCACCTTTTACGTTGAAGCTAAAACGGCCTTTTTTATAGCCGCGTACTTTTGCTTCGTTGGTGCTTGCGAACAGGTCGCGAATATCATCGAAAGCGCCTGTGTATGTTGCTGGGTTAGATCTTGGTGTTCTTCCGATGGGCGATTGGTCGATATTGATGATTTTTTCTAGATTTTCGATACCTTTTATTTCTTTATGTTCGCCTGGTTTGGCGTGGTTACGATTTAGTTTTCGCGCTAATGCTTTGCGTAGTACTTCATTCACGAGCGAGCTTTTTCCTGAGCCGGAAACTCCGGTAACACATGAAAAAGTGGCTAGTGGAATTTTTGCGTTTACGTTTTTTAGATTGTTAGCTTTTGCGCCGATGATTTCTAATTCTAAGCCATTTCCTTTTCTTCGTTTAGCAGGAACTGGAATGAATTTTTTGCCGGAAAGATAATCTCCGGTAATGGAATTTTTATTTTTAGCTACCTCTTCTGGGGTTCCGGCTGCGACAATACGTCCGCCATGTTCACCAGCACCTGGACCGATATCAATTAGGTAATCCGCGGCCATCATGGTATCTTCATCATGCTCAACGACTATGAGCGTATTTCCGATATCGCGCATGCTTTGGAGTGTACTAATTAAACGGTCGTTATCTCGCTGATGCAGTCCAATGGAAGGCTCATCAAGGATGTAAAGCACACCTGTGAGTCTTGAACCGATTTGGGTTGCTAGGCGAATTCGTTGTGCTTCTCCGCCAGATAAAGTTCCAGCTGCACGGCTCATCGTGAGATAGTCGAGTCCGACATTCTTTAAGAAACCTAGTCTACCTCGGACTTCTTTAAAAATTGGAGCTGCAATTTGCGTTTCTTTTTCGGAAAGTTCTAGTCCATCAAAGAAAGCAAGTGCTTCGTTGATCGAAAACTCGCTGATTTGGCCAATGTGGTGGTCGTTTACTTTAACAGAAAGGGTTTCTTCTTTAAGACGATAGCCTTTACACGATGGGCAAGGTAAATCCGTCATATATTGCGCCATTTGGTCACGAGTGAAGTCGGAATTGGTTTCGCGGTAGCGTCGTTCAATATTAGGAAGTATCCCTTCGAACGGAATCCAAGTTTCACGTGTCATGCCAAAATCATTTTTGTATTCGAAATAAAATTCTTTGTCTTTGGAACCGTTTAGAATGATATCTAGTTCTTCTTTAGTTAGTTTTTCAAGTGGTGTATCCATATCGATTCCAAATTCTTTACAGGCGGAAGCTAGCATTTGCGGGTAATATTGCGAACTTATTGGACGCCAAGGAACAATAGCGCCTTCGTTTAGAGATAGGCTTCGATCTGGGATAACTGTATCGACGTCGACTTCTAGTTTGGTTCCAAGGCCATCACATGTAGGACAAGCGCCAAATGGGCTGTTGAAAGAGAACATTCTTGGTTCTAGTTCGCCAACGGAAAAACCACAATATGGACAAGCGTAGTGCTCACTAAATAGCAGTTCTTTATCGCCCATTATATCGACAACGGCATAACCATCTGCTAAGCGAAGTGCCGCTTCAATTGAATCGTATAGACGCGTATTGATGCCTTCTTTGATTACAATACGGTCGATGATGATTTCGATGGAATGCTTTTTATTTTTTTCGATTTCGATTTCGTCATTGATGTCGTAAATTTCGCCATCAACACGAATTCGTACGTAACCTTCTTTTTTGATTTCTTCAATCGTTTTCTTATGTGTACCTTTTTTGCCAGAAACGATTGGTGCCATTATCTGGATACGAGTTTTCTCTGGATATTCTAGGACCCGATCTACCATTTGTTCGATTGTTTGCGACGTGATTTCAATGCCATGATTAGGACAAACTGGATGTCCAACTCGAGCATAAAGTAGACGCAAATAGTCGTGGATTTCCGTAACAGTACCAACTGTAGAACGCGGGTTACGACTTGTTGTTTTTTGGTCGATGGAAATAGCCGGGCTTAATCCTTCAATTAAATCCACATCTGGTTTATCCATTTGCCCTAAAAATTGGCGTGCATATGCAGATAAAGACTCGACATAACGTCTTTGACCTTCCGCATAAATTGTATCGAAAGCAAGCGAAGATTTACCTGAACCTGAAAGGCCAGTCATAACTACTAACTTATCTCTAGGAATCTCTACATCAATGTTTTTTAAGTTATGGGCTCTTGCACCCTGAATTACTATTTTCTCTTTATCCAATTTCGCTTCATCCTTCCGCTTTTATTTCCAGTAAAGCATCGCGAAGTTCCGCAGCACGTTCGAAATCAAGTGCTTTAGCTGCTTCTTTCATTTCATGTTCCATACCTTCAATGAATACATCGCGTTCTTTCTTAGACATCTTACTTAAATCATGTTGCTTCACTGCTTCTCTTTCATCTGCGGCAGAAGTTGCTGCGATGATACCACGAATTTCTTTTTTGATTGTTTTTGGCGTAATGCCGTGTTTTTCATTATATTCGATTTGGATTTTACGACGACGCTCTGTTTCGCCAATAGAATTGCGCATTGAGTCGGTCATTTTATCTGCATACATGATTACTCGGCCATTTTCATTACGCGCTGCACGTCCCATTGTTTGAATTAGTGAACGTTCGGAACGTAGAAATCCTTCTTTATCAGCATCTAAAATAGCTACAAGGGAAACTTCCGGTAAATCGATTCCTTCACGCAGCAAGTTAATTCCAACGATAACGTCATACACACCAAGTCGTAAGTCGCGAATGATTTCAATTCGTTCTAATGTTTTTACTTCCGAATGTAGATATTGAACTTTGACGCCAGCTTCTTTGAGATAGTTGGTTAAATCCTCGGACATTTTTTTCGTTAGCGTGGTGATTAAGACACGTTCATTTTTCTCGACGCGATCGTTAATTTCATCCATTAAGTCATCTATTTGACCTTGAATTGGGCGAATTTCTACAATTGGGTCTAGTAAGCCAGTTGGTCGAATGATTTGTTCAATCACATCTGGATTTTTTTCTAGTTCATATGGGCCTGGTGTGGCGGATATGAACATGATTTGGTTGATATGTTTCTCAAATTCTTCTAGTCGCAGTGGACGGTTATCTAAAGCACTTGGTAGTCTAAATCCGTGATCAACAAGCATTTGTTTTCTCGCTTGGTCCCCGTTGAACATTCCGCGGATTTGCGGCATCGTCACGTGTGACTCATCTATAACCATTTGGAAATCATCTGGGAAGTAGTCTAATAAAGTGTATGGTGTCACTCCCGCCGGACGTAGGGATAAATGTCTGGAATAGTTTTCGATACCTGAGCAGTAGCCCATTTCTTCCATCATTTCTAAATCATAATTCGTCCGTTGTTCCAGTCGTTGTGCTTCGAGTAACTTATTATCTGCACGCAAGACTTTGAGACGGTCTTCTAGTTCTGCCTTTATATTGACAACAGCTTTTTTCATAATATCTGGTCTAGTAACAAAGTGAGATGCTGGGAAAATCGATACGTGTTCTCTTTCGCCGATAATCTCGCCAGTAAGTGCATCTACTTCTCTAATCCGTTCAATTTCATCACCGAAAAATTCAATCCGCATACAGTGTTCATCTCTTGATGCTGGGAAAATTTCAACTACATCACCGCGAACACGGAAGCGTCCACGTTGGAAATCTATATCATTTCGATCATATTGAATGTCTACTAATTTGCGGAGTAACTCATCGCGGCTAATCTCCATACCGACACGAAGCGAAACGAGCATCTCTCCGTATTCAATCGGCGAACCTAAGCCATAAATACAAGATACACTGGCGATTATAATGACATCGCGCCGTTCAAAAAGAGCAGCTGTAGCAGAGTGACGAAGCTTATCAATTTCATCATTGATACTGGCATCTTTTTCGATATATGTGTCGCTTTGTGGAACGTAGGCTTCTGGTTGATAGTAATCATAATAACTAACGAAATATTCTACTGCATTATTTGGGAAAAACTCTTTAAATTCACTATAAAGCTGACCTGCTAGCGTCTTATTGTGCGCCATGACAAGTGTTGGTTTATTTACTTCTTGAATTACATTGGATACAGTAAAAGTTTTCCCTGTACCGGTTGCCCCAAGTAAAGTTTGGTGTTTCAAGCCTTTTCTCAATCCCGCAACTAATTGTTCAATTGCTCTAGGTTGGTCTCCTTGTGGACTATACTTAGAAACTAACTCAAATTTATCCTTCAACTCGGATTCCCCCTATTCTTTATCGGTCCGATTCTGGCATCTGAAAAGCTTTACTTGTGAAAAGTCCAGCAAAGCAAAAAGCGGATTTTTTTCAGATCCGTTAATGTATCTATTTTAGCATAAATATTTTAATTAGCCTAGCAAAAACCGAACATATTTTCGCATTTGTTGAAAAATAAAAAACGCAACCTGTTGATTACGCTTTTCTTTATTTTATCACTTTTACGTAGTTCTACCTATATATTTGCTTTGTTAAAAGTCACTGCCACTCTTCTTCAAACGGCGTAGCATATATGTTGCAAGCACAAAACCAATCGTCATCGAAAACGCATCAAGCACAATAAGCCACAGCGAATTCGTATAACCTAACTTGGCAGACGCAGCAATTAAAATCACCATCAAAAGCAGTGCCACATAACGATTATAGGTGATTCGCGCAAAGAGGATCACAAGTAGGCAAGGGAAAATAAGCGCAGATATAATTTGATCCATCTTACTTTCCTCCCCTTTTTTTTACGCGTCTCGTAATGCTTTTGTCGTTATTTCTGTCGTAAGCTGTGGTAATTCTGTTTTTTCGATACCTTTTTCAGCAAGCATATCTGGCAAAATTTCTTTTAAAAAGTACTTCACACTAGCCATTTCTCGGTATTGATAAATGGTCGCAAGTGCTTCACTATAAATTTCCACAAAAATGTTCTCTGGATTGCCTTTTTGAATTTCGCCAAAGGATTCGTATAACAAATCTACTTTATCAGAAATAGCGAGAATTTTCCCTTCTAACGTACTGTCTTTACCTTCTTTTAGCAAATGACGATAAATCGGTTGAAAGGTTTTTGGAATTTCTCGCTCGATAAAGTTTTTTGTCATACTTTCTTCTACTTCTGAAAGCATTTCGCGCAGTTCCGTTGTTGCGTATTTCACGGGTGTTTTGATGTCCCCGATGAAAAGCTCTGAATAATCATGATTTAGTGCTTTTTCGTATAATGCGCGCCAATTCACTTCATTCCCAGCTTCTTCCTCTACCGCACCGAAAAATTGGGCAATCGAAGTTACTTTATAGGAGTGTTCTGCAACAGAATGCTCTTGATATTTAAATTTTCCTGGGCAACGATAAATGTTTTCTAAATCTGATAAACTTTGGAAATATTGATGGATTCCCATAGTATCCCTCCATTCTTCGTTTTATTCCTCGCGTTTTTGCTTTTTATTGGCTGGATTAGTATTTTCGATTTCACGCATCATCAGCGCCGCGCAGTAACCAATTAGCGCAATCATTGCAGCTGAATACGTTCTAAAGTTATCGGTAGCAAAAATAAAAATAATGGCTGAAAATAAAAATGTGGTTAATATTCCCCAGCTAAATAGCTTCGCCCCGCGTGCCGTTCCAACTTTCATATGTGAGTAAATCCCCACATAACAAATCAATTGAATCAAAATAAATTGAACAATGGATAAACCGATGACTACCGTAAGATTGTGATTCCACACGACTGCTAAAATCGAAATAATAATCATCACAATAATTCCCGTAATAACAATGAATTTTTGCATTGGTGATAATTTCTTCAAAATACTTCCTCCAAGCTTTTATTTGTTACTTACTTTACCATAATCTCTGTTTATTTGGGATAAAAAACACCCATCATTCCTAAAAAAGGTTTTCTGAGCGTTCCCAATTAATGATGATGCACATGTCGGATTGCTTGTGTGAGTAGTTCTAATACATGGTTATCATCTTGCATATAATAAATGGTCGTACCTTCACGTCTCGATTTCACAAGCCTTAAATTCTTTAAAAATCGCAGCTGATGTGACACAGTTGTTTGGTTAAACGCAAGTGTCCGTGCAATTTCGTTCACAGAGTATTCGCGGTCTTGAAGCAAATTTAAAATCTGCACACGCGTGGGGTCAGAAAGCGCCTTAAAAATTTGTGTGACACTAAATAGCGTTTCTTCATCTAATGGTTGTTTTGCGTTTTCCATTGAATATCACTCCATTTTCCATATATGGTCATATACTCATATGATACTTAAATAGGAATGATTCCGCAAGTTTAACAACACATCTACTAAAAAATGATTAAATATGAGCAAAAAAGTGATTCTCCCTGATTAAATGCTATAATTTTTTTATCAATATGGAAGGAGAGCTGGGGAATAAAAATGGTTTTAAATATTTGAGAAGTTATTTAAACCGCCTAACACACCAAAAAGAGCCCGATTAACCTGTGGAAAGGAAAATCGGGCTTTTTTTATCTATTTAAATCTTCAATTTCGCCACTCTTCAAGTAAACAATCCATTCGCACACATTCGTTACATAATCACCAATGCGTTCGATATATTGAGAAACTAATAACAATTGCGAAACATCTTCAATATGTTCTGGTTCTTCTTGCATGAAATGAATACATTTTTGATAAACGATTTTGTGTAGCTTATCAACCTCATTATCACGCATTGCAATTTCTCGAGCAGCAACGTCATCCTCTGCAAGATATGCTTTTAACACATCTTGTAACATTGATTTTACGATTTCGCCCATTTCGGGGATTTCCGGAATGGGCTTTAAAACTTTACTTTCGCCAATTAAAATAGCTGTTTTGGCAATACTTACTGCGTGGTCGCCAATCCGTTCTAAATCAGAACTTGTTTTCAGCACAGTAACAATTTTTCGTAAATCCATGCCAACTGGTTGTTGCAAAGCGATTAATTCAAAAGAGCGTTGTTCCAGTGAAAGTTCCATGTTATTGATTGCTTTATCTTCTGCGACTACTTGTTTCGCAAGTTCCGTATCGCGGTGCACAAGCGACTTCACTGCTTTAAAAATTGCTTCGTTCGCAAGCATTCCCATTTCCATTAGATGTTGGTGCAAGTCGTTTAACTGTTCCGTAAAAATTTTTCTGACTACCATAATAACACTCCTTTATCCAAATCGTCCTGAAATATAGTCTTCGGTTTCTTTTTCTGCTGGGTTAGTAAAAATACTTGTTGTATCCGCAAATTCCACGATGCGACCGTTGAGGAAAAAGGCCGTTTCATCGGAAATTCGGGAAGCTTGTTGCATATTATGCGTCACAATTACAATGGTATAATCTTTCTTTAGTTCTAAAATCAAGTCTTCCACTTTCGCTGTCGAAATGGGATCTAGTGCCGAAGTTGGCTCATCCATCAAGATGACATCCGGTTTAACGGCAAGCACGCGCGCGATACATAGTCGCTGCTGTTGTCCACCTGACATTCCAATCGCCGAACGATCCAGCCTATCATGTACTTCTTCCCAAAGAGCCGCCTGACGCAAACTTCTTTCTACTATCTCATCAAGCACTTTTTTATCTTTCACACCGTGCATCCGCGGTCCATAAGCGACATTATCATAAATCGAAAATGGGAACGGGTTGGCTTGTTGGAAAACCATACCCACTTTTTTTCGTAAATTAACCATATCGATTTTAGGATCTTGGACATTTTCGCCACCAATATGGATTTCACCAGTTGTTTTCACATTGGGAATTAAATCATTCATTCGGTTAAGCGTTCTAAGGAAAGTAGATTTCCCACAACCCGATGGACCAATTAAGGCAGTCACTTGATTCTTCTTAATATTTAACGCGATTTTTTGTAGTGCTTGTTTGGAACCATAAAATAAATCTACATCTTTTGTTTCAATGATATATTCTACTTTTTCAGCAGTTTCGGTTGTCATAAAAAAGCTCCTTTCTAGCCAAAGTTACCAGAAATATAGTCTTCGGTTTGTTTTTGTTGAGGATTCGTGAAAAGTTCGGATGTTCCTGAGAATTCCACGACTTCGCCTAAATAGAAGAAAGAAGTGTAGTCAGAAACCCGCGCTGCTTGTTGCATATTATGCGTTACGATAATGATTGTATATTTATTTTTCAGTTCATTGATTAAATCTTCAATTTTACTTGTTGAAATCGGATCAAGTGCAGATGCTGGTTCATCAAGCAGTAACACTTTCGGCTGCATGGCAACAGCTCTAGCGATACAAAGTCGTTGTTGCTGCCCACCGGAAAGCGATAGCGCACTTTTTCCTAAATCGTCCTTTACTTCGTCCCACAGAGCTGCACGACGCAAACTTTTCTCCACGCGCTCCATAATTTCTTTTTTATTTTTCATGCCATGACGTTTGAGTCCAAAAGCAACATTTTCATAAATGGATTTGGTAAATGGGTTTGGTTTTTGGAATACCATCCCGATTTCTTTACGAACGTTGTACAAATCGACTTCTTTACGGTTAATATTAATGCCATCGTATAAAATTTGGCCTTCCATACGGCAACCGTCAATTTCATCATTCATGCGATTTAAGGCTCTTAAATAAGTAGATTTCCCGCAACCAGATGGCCCAATCAGAGCTGTCACTTTATTTTCCGGGAAAGTTAAATCAACACCTTTGATTGCGTGATTATCCCCGTAATATACGTGCAAATCCTCGGTCGCCATTGCAGCAGGAAGTGAATGAGGATCTGGTGTTGCTTGTAAAATTGTATTGATTTCAGGTTTCTTTGTTAACATCATTTTAATCTCCTTTTCCTGGCTTTTTACGACGAGGTCATGCGTTTATAAACAAATTTTCCAAGCAAACGAGCTAGGACGTTGAAAAGTAATACCGAAAGAATTAATACAGCAGAGGCTCCGTCCGAAACAGCTTGCGCATCCGGCATAATTCCTTCCCCATTAATTTTCCAAATATGAACAGCTAGCGTTTCTGCTGGGCGGAAAATATTTAGTGGTGATGCTGGGTTCATTGGGTTCCAGTCAGTAAAATCAAGGATTGGCGTACTCTGCCCTGCTGTGAAAATAAGCGCGGCTGCTTCACCAAATACCCGTCCTGCTGCTAAAATAACCCCTGTAATAATTGCTGGTAGTGCGGCTGGAACAAGTACTCGCGTAATCGTTTCCCATCTGGATAAACCTAGCGCAAGCCCGGCCTCACGTTGCGTGTTTGGAATCGCATTAAGTGCTTCTTCGACAACACGAATTAATAGTGGTAAATTGAAAATCGTTAGTGTAAGCGCCCCGGAAATAACCGAGAAGCTCCACCCCATTTGGATAACAAAAACAAGGAAACCGAATAGCCCAACAACGATAGATGGAAGTGAGGAAAGCACTTCAATCGTTGTGCGAATTAAATCTGTAATCCAATTTTTACGCGCATATTCTGCCATATAAATTCCCGCTCCGAGCGAGATAGGGACAGAAATAATCATAGTAATAATGAGCATATAAAATGAATTCCAGATTTCTGGGCCGATGCCACCGCCAGCTTGGAACGACTGTGGTGGGGTCGTCAAAAACTTCCAGCTAAGTTGCGGAACACCTTTTACTAAAATATAGCCTAATAAACCAGCTAAGATAACAACAATTAATACGGCAATAGCATAAAATACGCCTGTTGCGATTTTATCTTTTGTTTTTACATTCATTTGACTTTCCTCCTACGTCCGATGAAGCGGATCACAATGATGAAGAATAGTGACATTGCTAGTAGCACCATTGCAAGTGACCAAAGGATATTATTATCAAGCGTGCCCATAACTGTATTTCCCATACCCATTGTTAAAATACTAGTTAATGTGGAAGCTGGCTCAAATAATGATGTTGGAATAACAGCCGAGTTCCCGATAACCATTTGTACAGCAAGGGCTTCACCGAATGCACGAGCCATCCCAAAAACAATCGCTGTCAAAATCCCAGAGCGCGAACTACGAAGCACGACTTTCCAAATCGTTTGGAAACGTGTTGCTCCAAGCGCCAAAGAAGCTTCGCGGTAATGACGTGGCACAGATTTAATCGCATCTACGCTGAGTGAAGTAACAGTCGGCAAAATCATGACCGTCAAAACAACTGTCGCCGCTGCAATACCAAACCCGCTTCCCGAAATATGGTCACGAATAAACGGAACGACTACACTTAGTCCAATGAATCCATAAACAACAGATGGAATACCAACTAAAAGTTCCATAACTGGTTGTAAAACTTTTTTCCCAAACTTAGGTGAAATTTCCACCATGAAAATTGCGGCACCAATTGCAAGTGGTCCGGCAATACAAGCCGCAAAAAGGGTTACTGCAAAGGAACCAATAATCATCGGCAAAGCGCCAACTAATGGATTACCATTTGCATCTTTTTGCGAAGGATTCCAGTCTGTTCCAGTTATAAAATCAACAAAAGACACTTTATTGACCGTAAATGTAGCTAAACCTTTTGATATAACAAAAAATAAAATAGACGCTGCGGCAATAACCATGATGGAAATACAAATGAATGTAATAATTTTGCCTCTAGTTTCGAGATGCGCCTTTTTAGAAGTTTGTGTAAGCTTCTTTTCTTTTATCGCTTCCAAGTCACGTAAGCTCCTTTCTCCTCCCATGTTTACTCCTAACATGGGTATACGTCTATCCCGATACTACTAGGATAGACGCCCATTTCATTCTTTTTATTTTACGTCAGTTAGTTTACCAGATGCATCGCGTTCCACTTTCATGGATTTGATTGATTGGTAACCAAGTTGTGGTACGATATTGTTTTGTACTTCATCAGAAGTCATATATTTTAAGAAAGTTTTTGTTAGACCTTTTGGTTCGCCATTAGTATACATATGTTCATAAGACCAGATTTTCCAGTCGTTTGTTGCTACTTTATCTTCTGTTGGTTCAACGCCGTCTAGTGAAAGACCAACGACAGAAGCGTCAATGTAAGAGAATGCTAGGTAGCTGATTGCTCCTGGAGTTTCGCTTACGATTTTACGAACTGTACCAGATGAATCTTGTTCTTGTGCTTTAATTGGTGTTTTACCATCAAGTCCCCATTTTTCGAAAGTAGCACGTGTTCCGCTTCCTTCTGCACGGTTGATGATTGTAATTTTCTCGTCTTTACCACCAACGTCTTTCCAGTTAGTTGTTTTACCAGTGAAGATATCGATTAATTGTTGTTTAGTGATGTTTTTAACGCCTACATCTTTATTTACTACTGGAGCCATTCCGACAACTGCTACACGGTGATCAACTAGTTTCGAAGCATCTACGCCGTCTTTTTCTTCAGCGAATACGTCCGAGTTACCAATTTCTACTGCGCCTTGTTGTACTTGTGTTAAACCAGTTCCAGAGCCGCCGCCTTGCACATTAATTTGTGCTTTAGGGTTCGTGTTTGTAAATTCTTTGGAAGCTGCTTCAACGAGTGGTTGAAGTGCAGTGGATCCGACTGCTGTTAATGAGCCAGAAACTTCTTTATCCCCTTTTGTTGATCCGTTTGCTTTATCTGATGAACTGCTGTCACTTCCACATGCTGCGAAGACAAGCATTACTGCTGCTAACATTGCTACTATTCCCAAATACTTCTTTTTCATTATCTTATTCCCACCTTGTTTTTTAATTGTTATTCCTTACAAGTATTACTATAACGCCTGAGATTTAAGGTGGTGTGTAGCTAATGTTAAGTAATTGTAAATAACCACATTTTTTGTCGGAAATGTAAACTTTTTTATGAATATCTTTCAAATAGAAGGCAAACTGGTAAATTATCACCCCAATTTTGTTCGTTTCGTAAATAAAATAAAAATATCCTGTCCGAAAGATTACATTCTTTCAAACAGGATATTTATTAGGCTTTTTTTGGTAAAGTGACGCGGAATGTCGAGCCAACTTCTTCTTGGCTTTCCACTTCGATTCGTCCGCCGCAATTTTCGACGAGATGTTTAACGATGGAAAGTCCAAGGCCGGTGCCGCCTGAGTGTCTGCTACGCGCTTTATCCACTCGGTAAAAACGTTCAAACACACGGTCAATATCTTTAGCTGGGATGCCAATTCCGTTATCAGTTACTTCTATTATAACTTCGGCTTCTTGCTCGATTAATTTAACTTCTACTTTTCCATCTACTGGTGTGTAGTTTATTGCGTTAGAAAGCAGGTTAATTAAAATTTGTTGTAATTTATCACGATCAGTTTCAATCATAACGGATGTGGTTGTTTTTTCTGGGATGATAACTTGGATATGTTTTTCGGTCGCCATTTCGAAAATAGTGCGGGCTGATTGTTCGATAACGTCATCCATATCAACTAGCTCGATATTTTCTGGGACCGGATTTTGTTCAATTCTGGAAAGCGCGAGGATATCCATAATTAAACGATGCAACCGGTCACTTTCTTCTTTAATAATCGTTAAGAATTTTTTGAGTAACATTTCGTCGTACATCGCGCCATCAAGCAATGTTTCCGCGAAGCCTTTTAGTGCGGTTACTGGTGTTTTTAGTTCGTGCGACACGTTTGTTACGAATTCAGAGCGAACATTTTCTAAATGACGAATCTGGGTAATATCATGCAAAAGTAAGATAATCCCGGTAATTTCTCCATTCTCAGCTAAAATTGGTGAAACACTTGCATCTAAAATCATTTCACGTGGGAAATAAAGAATAATTTCTTTTTGTTGAATCGTTTTTGTTTCAAAAGTTGCTTCAATTAACTGGCTAAGCGCGAAACTTTTAATAACTTCATAAAATGGCTTGCCAGTAATTTCTGTTTCTCCTAAAATTTGATACATCGTCCGGTTAGTCATGATTACTTGCTTGTCGATATTGATAAGCATGACGCCGCTGACTAAGTTTTGGACGATTGCATTGAGTCGTTGTTCATTTTGCTTAATTTCAAACATTTGCGTTTCTAAGCTTTCCGCCAATGTATTTACACTGATGGAAAGGTCTTGAAGTTCGCCGCTGACTTTGCCGTGAATGCGGCTATCGTATTTATGATTAGCCAAGTCCGTTGAAACTTCGATGATTTCGCGAACCGGTCTAGTGATTTTTCTAGCGATGAACACGCTGATTGCCGCGATAATCACAAGGGCAATACCAAAAATTAGCGCTAGGTTTCCCCAAAGCTTGGCAACGGCCGCGTCTACAGATTCGAGTGAAATCGAAATTCTTAGCACACCATCTGTTTTATCTTGGTGTTTAACTGGCACGGCGACATAGAGCATG
This sequence comes from Listeria cossartiae subsp. cossartiae, assembly GCF_014224155.1. Classification (GTDB taxonomy): domain Bacteria; phylum Bacillota; class Bacilli; order Lactobacillales; family Listeriaceae; genus Listeria; species Listeria cossartiae. Next base: position 133,402 of record NZ_JAASUI010000004.1, read on the forward strand.
CTGTAACCAAGTGAATCACTCTCACGGATAGAAATACCAACGCTTTTCCCTTCTTCCAAGATATCTGCCACTTCAGGACGATCCATGTGGTTGTCCAGGTTATCCGGGTCCTTTTTCGTGTCAGCTACCACATCACCCTCGCTATCAATCACCGTAATGCGTGCATCAATTTCATCTCCAAGTGGATCAAGACTCTTTTGAATAGCATCGGCATCTTTATCTAGGTCTAGGTTTTCAATATTGGTTGTTTGAAGTAAGATTTTCGCGTCATCTTCTAATTGACTTTCTTTCATATTTAAATAGGTTGATTTCATTAGTTCCCCGGAAAAAACACCAACGATTACCATCACAACGAAAAATAAGATAATAAAGGATAATCCGATTTTCAGCCATAATTTCTTCATTATTTTACGTTCTCCATTTTATAACCAAAGCCGCGAATGGTTTTGATGTATTTCGGTTGCTTGGTATCTATTTCGATTTTATCGCGTAAATGGCTGACATGAACGTCTACAATTCGGGTTTCGCCAACGTAGTCATAATTCCAAACAGTATCCAGCAATTGATCTCTTGAAAAAACTTTGCCGCGGTGGTTCGCAAGGAATAATAATAACTCGAATTCTTTCGGTGTTAAATCCAGCAAATCGTCTTGCAAATACACTTCATAACTATCTGGCAAAATTTTCAAATCGCCAATTAGTATTGTTGCTTCCGCGTCCTCTGTTAGTTCTTCGATGATTTCTGCTTTTCCTTCTGTTCGGCGCAAAATTGCTTTAATTCGCGCGACTACTTCTCTTGGGCTAAATGGTTTTGTCATATAATCATCTGCCCCAAGTTCAAGCCCGATAATTTTGTCTAACTCTTCATCTTTAGCTGTTAACATTAAAATTGGCACGTTTACTTTATCTTGACGAAGTTTTTTCGTTACTTCGATTCCGTCCATTTCAGGAAGCATTAAATCAAGCACAATTAAATCTGGTTTTTCAGAGAGAGCAAGTTCATATCCAGTTCTGCCGTCCTCCGCTGTCACTACATCAAATCCAGCTTTTTCAATATTAAATTGCAGCAAGGTAACAATAGAAGCCTCATCATCAACTACAAGAATTTTTACCAACGTACTTCCCATCCCTTCTTTATGTAACCCTTTTATCTAAAATATAGCATGAATTAACCTTTTTCGGGTAGAAATGCCTTTATATTAATCTTATCTTTACAAAAACTTAAAACACCAATGCTGCTTTCCAACAACACTGGTGCCTTAAAATTATCTTGGTTCAACTAACAACAAACCAAGTTCAAATGATTCATTCTGATAAAGTGCTGTTTGTTCAAAACGTGGTTCGCCGTCATTATCGATTACTTTTAGCTTACAAAATGCACGGTTTAAGTTAAGCGCTTCGTATAATTCTTCGCGCGTATGAACTGGTTGACCGTTCACTTCTGTAATTTTTTCGCCAGCTTTTAAGTTTAAGCGTGCAGAAGGCGTTGCCGCGCGCGCACCTAGAATGACAAGTCCATCCGGCTGCGGTCCAAATTTTTTCGGCAATAATTTTTCTGCGCGATATTGGCTGTAGGAAATCCAGAAACGGCCAATAACAGCGAACATAAAGGCAAATAATGTAAGTACTGGCATGACAATTCCAACTAAACCAGCTACCGCAATGATTGTTGCAAGTGTTGTAACTTGAATAGCGGTTTTCCGACTAGCTTCTTCTGGAAATTGTCCTTGTACTTGTTGTTGGAAACCGATAAACAGCGGTAAAATAATTAGGGAATACGACTGAGAACCAATCGCAAAAACTGGCCACCATTCGAAAATTTTCGTGAATACATCTCCTGGGATAAACATGACGATCGGCACAAACCATAATTTTCTTAACTGATAAGAACCTACTAATTTGCCACGTTTACTTTTTCGTAAGGATGGTGACGGATTTTTTGCACTTGTATATTGAATTAAGAAAGCTTCTATAAATAATAATATCGCAAGTAAAAATGTCATCGAAACCATAAAATTATCAATATAAAGCGAATCATACGTTAAAGCCACATTTTTAAATGGCGCTAAATCAATATCAAAATAATAGCAGAAATAAAAGATCAAACTCGTAATTCCGATTGTAAAAGCAGTCGAACTTAATCGGAACATCCCAACAATCAATAAGAAACATGCTACTGCATTAAAAATGGCAACCCATTCGATCATGACACCAAAACCGATTAGCGCTGTAACGACCGAAATAGCCAATCCAAATAACAAACTTAGTCCGAAGAAATTTTTCAATTCTAACCAAGGTGAGTATATACTGATACTAAATGACTTTCGTTCCCACTTTACGCGGTTGAAACCAGCCATTATAACTAAAAGAATTCCTACATATAATGCTGGTTGTAGAAGCAGTCTACCTATTCCATTTAGTATTTCAACAAAAACATTCATTTTCTACACCAGCTTTCTTTAATACTTCTATAATATAGGCGATAAAAGTCGGCTTACCGCTTCTTTAAATTTAATCCATAAAGACCGTTTTGCATATAATTCAGGTGTCAGTTGATACGATTTTAAAATATCTTCTAAAAAGGCATCTTCTAGTTGCTGCACCATTTGCTTTTCATAAATAAAGGCATTGACTTCAAAATTAAGTCGGAAACTGCGGAAGTCCATGTTAGCTGTTCCGACCGAAGCAATTTCACCATCGACAACGAGTGTTTTTGCGTGAATAAAGCCATTATCGTAAATAAATATTTTCGCGCCTGTTTCCATTAATTCCCCGGCGTAGTTCGTTGTTGCTCGGTAAACGAAAGCATGGTCCGGTTTATTTGGAATCATTACTCGTACATCAACCCCAGAAAGCGCGGCAATTTTGATGGCTTCAAGTAAGCTCGCATCAGGAATAAAATAAGGCGATTGTAAATAAATTGTTTTTTTGGCAGCATTAATCATTTTAATGTAACCATTTTTAATTTGTTGCCATTCAGAATCTGGTCCGCTCGAAACAATTTGCATACTCGTGTGACCTTTCCCATGAAAAGTAGGGAAGTATCGCGCTTTGTAATCAATTTTATGTGTCGATGATGCCGAATTCCAGTCCATAATAAAGCGCGTTTGCATCGCATAAACAGCTTTTCCATGCACGCGTAAATGCGTATCACGCCAGTAACCAAATTTCTTTGATGCCCCGAGGTACTCATCGCCAATATTAAAGCCCCCAATATAACCAACATCTCCATCAATTATCGCTAATTTTCGGTGATTTCGGTAGTTGAGGCGGAAATTAATCAATGGTAATTTGGATGGGAAAAACGGTCTAACTAAACCACCATTTTTTTCAAAGGTACGGAAAAATGATTTTTTTGTCGTCCTTGATCCCATTGCATCATAGATAATTTTAACATTTAAGCCTTCTGCTGCTTTTCGTTCGAGCACGCGCATTAAACGATTGCCAAGTTCGTCGGAATGAAATATATAGTAAATTAGATGTATGTGATCTTTCGCTTTTTCGATATCCGCAATTAAAGCATCGAATTTTTCGTGACCATCCACAAAAAGCTCTACTTCATTGTCTTGCGTCAAAATAGCACCATCATTAACGAGTAATAAATAAATTAAATCGCGATGCTTTTTCACATTCGGATCGCTAAACGGAAATTCTTTTTGCCGAATCATTTCTATTTGGTTGGCAGTAGATTCCTGAATCCCAATTTTTTCTTGCCCTTTCCAATCAAAAATCTTTTTCCCAGATAATTTTCTCCCAAAAATCAAGTAAATAATGAAACCAAATATCGGAACAAAAGTTAAGACTAGTAACCAAGCCCAAGTGGCGGATGTATCGCGTCTTTCCAAGAAGACCGTCACTGCCGCAAAGAATACATTTAATATTAGCAAAATCACTAATAGATAAGCCAACAGCCCCATTGTGTTCCCCCTTTTCTTACACAAACTGATAGTAGTATCATATCATAAAATCGGCGTTTAGCCTATTCCAGTTCGCTTCTATTCCAGAAAAAAACCATTGACTCGATGCCAATGGTTTTAAAAAAATTATAGATATGGTGCTGGATTGACTGGAACGCCATTTTTGTGAATTTCAAAATGAAGATGTTGACCAGTCGATTGGCCGGTTGATCCCATAATACCAATTGGTTGGCCTTGGGAAACGCGTTGACCAGTAACTACTTTTAGGCTGCCTGCGCGCATATGTCCGTATAGTGTTTGGTAACCATTACCGTGGTCAATTTTAACAACATAACCATAGCCGCCAAAGCCACTACCTGAAGCACCGAAGCCAGAAAATACTACTGTTCCTGATGCAGCGGCCGATACTGTGATAGTACCTCCACCTGCAATATCTTGTCCCTTATGAGATTCATATTTACCAGTTACCGGGTTGGTTCGTTCGCTAAATCCAGACGTTAAAATTCCAGATGCTGGTTTAATAAATAGACCACTGCCACCGGAGCCAACTGTTTCGGTTGATCCGCTTGAGCCTGAACCTGAATTATTTACAGTTGTTGAATTGTGAGAACTTGATGCGGCTTCTTGCATACGTTTTTCCTCAGCTGCTTTGATTGCCGCTTCTTGTTTTGCTTTTTCACCAGCGATACTGGAAGCAAGTCGTTTTTCTTCATCAGTGAGCGCACCTTGTTCACTAGCTAAAAGACTTTGTTCGCTCTTCGTTAAGTCTTTTTTATTCGCAAGAGCCATTACTAAATCATTTTTTTCTTGTTTTTGACTTTCCATGTTGTTTTTCGAAACTTCTAATTCAACTGCAAGTACTTTTAAGTTTTCCAGTTTTTTCTCAGAAGTAGTTTCTGCTACTTTTAGTTTATCTTGATCATCTTTTTGGTCTTGCATAATGTCTTGGTCCGCTTTTACAATTGCGGATACAACTGTCACGCGGTCGATAAGTTCTTTAAAATCATTCGCTTCAAAAATCATATCTAAGTAAGCAGTTGCTGTTCCAGTTGTTTGGATAGCACGCGCTCTGTTATCAAGTACTTTTTGACGATCGCGAATGTCGTTACGTAGTTTTTCCATTTCTTTTTTCAGTTGCTTGAGTTTCTCATTTTCAGAATCTACTTTACCTTCTTGCTCTTTTAATTTCTTATCTGTTTCATCAATGCTTTTTAAAAGTGATTCTAATTCTTTAGCAGCGTCTTTTTCAGCGCTTTCTAAGTGGTTTAGTTCTGTGTTTTTCGAATCTAAATTTTTATCGAGTTCTGATTTCTTTTGTTCGATTTCATTTTGGCGTTTTTGCATGTCATTAATGCTTTCCGCATGTGCGCCGCTTAATGGTGCGGCAATAATCAATAGGCTTAGTGCTGTTGCTACCCCATATTTTTTTAACATATTAAGCTCCTTTTCTATTCTCTATTTGACTAGGAACTTCATAATTCCCTTTAATGTTCCATATAAAAAAGCACCTTTGTTTAAAATGACAAAGGTGCTTTTTAACTTTTCAATAATGATTAGAAGTTAGCTACACGGCCATATCCTACAAGATATTTAGCCCAGTAACCGCTAGTGATGTTGTCATATTTAACGCCATTGTTTTGCGCGTTGATCATTTGACCGCCACCAACGTAAATTCCAACGTGAGCAATTCCGCTTCCGTAGTTAAAGAATACTAAGTCACCTGGTTTTGCTTGACTAGCACTGATTTTTGAAGCTGCTGCATATTGTCCACCAGAAGTTCTTGGAAGAGAAACGCCAGCTGCACGGAATGCATAAGAAGTAAATCCAGAACAGTCAAACGCGCTTGGGCCGCTTGCTCCAAGGCTATAAGGTTTTCCAAGTTGCGCTCTTGCTGCAGACATCATCGAACCATATCCGCCACCAGTTGATGGAGCAACATTAGATGGTGCTGCATTGTTACTAGCTGCTTCTACAGATGTAGAATTATTTTTGCTAGAAGAAGAATTATTTGATTCTCCAACGTTTGAAGATGTTGCTGCACGTAAAGCAGTTGCGCGTTCAGACGCTGCTTTAGCTGCATTTACAAGACCAGCTTTTTCGTTTTCAGCAGTAGCTTGTTCAGAAGCTAGTTGAGCAACGATTGCTTCTTTTTCAGCTTTTTGTGCTTCAATTTTGTTTTGTTCTGCTTCGTATTCATGAATTGCTGTTGCTTGTTCTTCTTGTTTTTTCTTAACAGCAGTTTGTTTTGTTTTTAAAGCTTTTTCATCATTTTGTTGATCTTCTAAAATAGTTTTGTCAGATTCAACTAATTGATTAACTGCAGAAACACGACCAACTAAATCGGAAAGGTTTTCTGCATCTAAGATAACTTCAAGATAAGCGTTAGAATTAGAAGTTTTTTGCATTGCGCGAGCACGTTCTTTTAAAACTGTTTCGCGTTCTTTAATACGTTCATTGATACTTTTAATATCTTCATTTAGTTTTTTAAGTTCTTTACCAGTTTGATCAAATTCTCCTTGTAAAGTTTTCGCTTTTTCTTGCGCTTTCTCAAGGTCAGCTACTAAACCAGAAAGATCTGATTGTAAATCTGTTTTCTTAGACTTGATGTCGTTGATTTTTTTATCTTGATTTTGAATGTCTGTATTCACGTCGGCAGAAACATTTGTGGTAAAGGCCGGTGTTAAACTGATAACTGCTGCGAGTGAAATCGCAATAAACGTATTCTTCTTCAAAAAGTTTACCTCCTAAAAAGCTCCCTAGCTTTTTCTTTTAGATTATTTTTATTTCGATTTGAGTAATTTTCTTTGTTAAACTTTCAAGAATCTGCGGATAGATATTACGCTTCCCCAAATCCCGATTAGTACGCCGATTGCAATAATCAAGCCACTAATTTGATAGGCAAATGGTGTTGGTGGTAGAAGTGATAGTGAGCTAGTCACTAACTTCGGATTGATTAAGTTGTAAATGTTAACATAACCTATGAATGTTAACACAACCGGTACAATCGAGCCAATTAATCCCAGCCAAGCTCCTTCTAAAACGAAAGGCCAGCGTATGAACCAGTTGGTCGCTCCTACTAATTTCATTATTTCTATTTCTCTACGACGGGAGAAAATGGCAATCTTGATTGTGTTTGATATTAAGAACATTGCTGTTAGTAATAAACCAATGCTTAGTATAATACCAGCATATCGGCCCCATTTCAAGGTATCAAACAATTTGTCGACTGTTTTCTCGCCATACTCTACATTATCTACGTACTGTAATTTTTCTATTTTTTTAGCAATTTCCTTCGTTTGTGTCGGCTCTTTAGCTTCTACAACGAAGACGTCATATAGTGGATTATCTTGTTTAAACAATTCGAAGTTTTTGCCGTACGCGCCAACTAATTTCTTCAATTCGTCATCCTTAGAAGAAAAGCTGACACTATCAACTCCATCAATCTTCTCAATGTTTTTCTCAAGTTCTTGCTGCTGTTTCTTGTCTGCGCTTAGAGAAATATGTACGTTAATTTGTACATTGTTTTCTACATCTGTTGCAAGCTTGTTCATGTTGATCAATATTGCAAAAAACACGCTGACTAAGATAAGTGTTACTGTTACTGCACTCGCTGCTGCAAAGGTCATCCAACCATTCCGGTAAAGGCTCTTAAAACTTTCTCTTATATGTCTTCCTACAGTCCTAAATTTCATAGCCATATTCTCCTTGCTGCTCATCTCGAACAATTCTTCCATTCTCGATAGCGACTACCCGGTGTTTCAATGTGTTAACAATTTCTTTGTTGTGGGTTGCCATCACGATGGTTGTTCCGCGATTGCTTATTTCTTCAAGGATGTTCATGATTTCCCATGAAGTATCAGGATCCAGGTTACCGGTCGGTTCATCTGCTATTAATACTTTAGGCATATTCGCAATCGAACGGGCAATGGATATCCGCTGTTGCTCACCACCGGAAAGTTCATCCGGCAACATTCTTACTTTATGCTTGAGGTTGACTAAATCAAGTACTTCCATAACACGTTCTTTAATTATGGATGGTTCTGTTTCAACCACTTCCATCGCATAAGCAATGTTTTCGTAAACTGTTTTGCTTTGAAGTAATTTGTAATCTTGGAATACCACGCCTACGTTACGACGAAGATATGGGATTTCACGATTTTTCATATTAATCAAATCAAATTTGTCTACGATGATTTTACCTTTTGTCGCTCGTTCTTCTCTGTAAATCATTTTGATGAAGGTAGATTTACCAGCACCACTCGGACCTACTACATAAACAAATTCCCCTTCGCCAATGCTAATGTTAAGACCATTAGCAGCTGTTATGCCGTTAGGGTATTTCTTATAAACATCTTCCATTAATATCATTTTATCACCTTACTATGCCTTTCTGCTGAGTTACATTTTAGGTAATGCATGGTAACCATGAAGATGAGCTGTTTGCAGGTACGAATCTAAACTCACAACATAAGCTTAATTATACCATGACAGTTTTTCATCTATAGGTTAATTGCATTACAATTATATTTCAGGGTGTGACAATATCACGATTATTGTAATAGGAAATACAATTTCTACGTTAATTTATAATTTAAATTTGCTTTTTGATTTGTCCCCATTGAGACAAAATAAAAAAGAACCGCATTGGTCTTTTCTACTGCTAACATTGTAACTTGTTTTTACCCTAATTAACATTACAGGTACATTAAAAATCATTACAGTTCGTGCTACCGGAATAGACCAATTCAACTAAAATAGCCCAAAGTCTACAACTAGGCTAAACTTGTTTGTCATATAATTGTCAAAAACCAGCCCTAAAACCTCAAAAAAAGTACCATTTCCTGACTAAAAAGTGCGGAAATGGTACTTTTTTATGACGTGAAACCTTCCCCCATTACTTCGCTGGCGCTCATTACGACAACAAAAGCCTCGGGATCAATCTCTTTTATAACTTCTTTTAACCTTGAAAACTCACTTTGAGCGATAACACATAACAAAATTTGCTTGTCATCTTCCGTGTAGCCACCTTTTGCGGAAAGGCGCGTAATCCCACGATCAATTTTAAATAAAATTGCTTGGCGAATTGATTCTTGATTCTCTGAAATGATAAAGACCGTTTTCGACTGATTAAGGCCAACTTGAACCAAATCAATCGTTTTACTTGTTGCAAAAAGCCCGACAAGCGCATAAAGTCCAGATTCAATATCAAAAACAAACATCGCCGAAATAACAACAAAACCGTCAATTAATGCTACACAAATCCCTAATGTTAAATGGGAATATTTATGCAAAATTTGCGCCGCTACATCGGTACCACCAGTGGAAGCTTTGCCGCGGAAAACGATACCGAGCCCCATTCCCACTAGTACACCACCAAATAGTGCAGCGACTAATGGTTCATGTGTCCACGGTTCTAAACCTTGTGTTAAGTACACAAAAAACGGCAAAAGCATCGTGCCGACAAACGTTTTTAAACCAAATTGATAACCTAAAAAGAATAATCCTGCTAGAAATAAAGGGATATTAAATGCCCACTGAATAAAAGCAGGGTTCCAACCAGTTAAATAATTAATAATCGTACTTATCCCGCTCACGCCGCCAGAAGCAACATGATTTGGGAGAAGCAGGACGTTGAAGGCTAGTGCAATTAGCGCTGCACCAATAATGACATAAACATACTCAATTAATTTAGAAACAATTGGGGATAATGGTTGTTTCTTTCTTTTATTTACCATAAGTTCTATCCAATCCTAGAACGCAAATATGCATTGATAAAGTCGTCTAAATCTCCATCCATTACCGCTTGAATATTACCGGTTTCGTAATTTGTGCGATGATCTTTCACCATGGAGTAAGGGTGGAAAACATAGGAACGAATTTGGCTTCCCCAACCAATTTCTTTTTGTTCTCCACGAATTTCTGCTAGCTCGCGTTCTTTTTCTTCTTGTTCTTTTTGATATAGCTTTGTTTTTAACATTTTCATTGCTTGTTCACGGTTTTTAAGCTGCGAACGTTCTGATTGACACGTTACGACAATCCCGGATGGAATATGCGTCATCCGAACAGCGGAGTCAGTTGTATTAATATGCTGACCACCAGCACCTGTTGCGCGGTACGTATCAATTTTCAAGTCTTCTGTACGAACTTCGATTTCGATATCGTCATCTAATTCCGGCATTACATCTACAGAAACAAACGATGTATGGCGTCTACCCGATGAGTCAAACGGCGAAATACGAACAAGACGATGCACGCCTTTTTCTGCTTTTAAGTAGCCATACGCATTGTGGCCTTTGATAAGTAGAGTCACACTCTTAATTCCAGCTTCGTCTCCTGCTTGGTAATCCAGCATTTCCACTTTAAAGCCTTTTTTCTCAGACCAGCGTTGGTACATACGTAATAACATTGAGCCCCAGTCTTGTGATTCTGTACCACCAGCACCTGGATGAAGTTCTAAAATAGCATTATTTTTGTCATATGGATCACTAAGCATTAGTTTTAATTCAAACTCGCTAATTGTCGCCATGTAGGCTTTAATATCTTTTTCTAGCTCTGCTTGCAAGTCTTCATCTGCTTCTTCTTTTAAAAGTTCCAAACTAATTTCCATGCTTTCTTGTTCTTCTTCCAGTGCATGGAACGCTTGGTATGTTTCTTTATATCCATTGGATTCATTAATTACTTTTTGCGCTGCTTGTTGGTCGTTCCAAAAATTCGGGTCCAACATTTGGTCTTCTAACTCAGCAATTCGAACTTCCATGCTGTCTAAGTCAAAGAGACCCCCTAAAGTCTTTGATTTGCTGTGCTGTTTTTTCTAGTTCATTACGAATTTCTGCTAATTCCATTCTAATTCCACCTTTTTTGAATTTACTTACAAACTTTCATAGCAAAAAGCGCCGTCTTGCAGGCGCTTTTTAAATTGTTTCAATCTATGCTTCTTTACCATGACAATTTTTATATTTTTTGCCGCTACCACAAGGACATGGATCGTTACGTCCAATATGTTGGTCTTTGCGGATTGGTTGGCGTTTCGCTTCTGGTTTACCTTCAGCAGGATTGACCGCTTCCCCTTTTGCAACTTGCTCACGCTCAAGGTTTTGGCGAATTTCTGCTTTCATGATATAACGCGCCACGTCTTCATCGATGGAAGATACCATCGCTTCGAACATTTCGAAACCTTCTGATTGATACTCACGAAGCGGATCAATTTGACCATAAGCACGTAAATGAATACCATCACGTAAATGATCCATTGCATCAATATGATCAACCCATTTAGTATCAACAACACGAAGCAGAACTACTTTTTCAAATTCATTGAACTCTTCTGGAGGTAGTAATGTTTCTTTTTCGTCGTACGCTGCTTTAATTTTATCTAAAATTAGGTTTTGAATATCTTCGCTTGTTCTATTTTGTAAATCTTCTAGTGTGATTGTGCCTTCAGGAAGTAAGTTCGCGTCAACATAATCAACAATTCCTTGTAAGTTCCACGCTTCTTCTGGTTCGTGACTTGAAGCATTGCCCGAAACGATAAAGTTCACTGTACGTTGAATCATTTGTTCAATAATTTCACGCAAGCTGTTTTCCGCATTAATTACTTCATAGCGTTGTTTATAGATAACTTCCCGTTGTTGGCGAAGTACATCATCATATTGTAAAACTTGTTTCCGGGAATCAAAGTTATTTCCTTCTACACGTCTTTGTGCTGACTCAACTGCACGACTTACCATTTTACTTTGGATAGCATCTTCTGCCATACCAAAGCGTTCCATCATCGACTTCATGTTATCAGAACCAAAGCGGCGCATCAGTTCATCTTCCATAGAAAGATAAAACTGTGTCACACCTGGGTCCCCTTGACGACCAGAACGACCACGCAACTGGTTATCAATACGACGAGATTCATGGCGTTCCGTACCAATAACGGCTAAACCACCTGCTTCAATCGTACCTTCACCAAGTTTGATATCCGTACCACGACCGGCCATATTGGTTGCGATTGTTACCGCACCACGTTCACCAGCATTTTTAATGATATCAGCTTCGCGTTCGTGTTGTTTCGCGTTCAAGACATCATGCTTAATTCCTTTACGTTTTAATTTGCTAGAAATAAGCTCAGACGTTTCAATTGCAACAGTACCAACAAGTACAGGTTGGCCTTTCGCATGACGCTCTGCAATATCTTCTACCACTGCGTTGAATTTCGCTTCAATCGTAGTAAAGATTAAATCAGGGCGATCATCACGAATAATCACTTTATTTGTTGGGATTTCAATTACGCGCATATTGTAAATATCACGGAATTCTTCTTCTTCCGTTTTTGCTGTACCAGTCATACCGGCAAGTTTTTTATACATACGGAAATAGTTTTGGAAGGTAATTGTTGCCATTGTTTTGGATTCGTTTTGGATCGTTACGCCTTCTTTTGCTTCAAGTGCTTGGTGTAATCCCTCACTGAAACGACGGCCTTTCATAATACGACCAGTAAATTGGTCAACGATTAACACTTCATCATCTTGAGCCACATAGTCAACATCTAAGCTCATTGTATAGTTAGCTTTCAACGCTTGAGCAATATGGTGCAAAATAACGGTATTTTCTAAATCGAAAAGGTTATCTACATCAAAGTAGTTTTCCCCTTTTGTCATCCCATCTTCGGTTAGTTGAACAGATTTTGTTTTAATATCAACTGTATAATCTTCCTCTTCTGTAAGCGTACGAACAAACGTATTTGCGCGCACATATAGAATAGTGGATTTCTCAGCTTCTCCAGAAATAATTAACGGCGTTCTCGCTTCATCGACCAAAATAGAATCGACTTCATCGATAACCGCAAACGCTAGCGGACGTTGTACCATTTCTTCTTTGTAAACGACCATGTTATCACGTAAGTAGTCAAATCCTAATTCATTATTTGTGCTATACGTAATATCACATGCATAAGCTTCACGTTTTTCTGTGCTCGATAAAGCATTTAAGTTAAGCCCTACAGAAAGCCCTAGGAAATTATATAAAACACCCATTTCTTCTGCATCACGATGAGCCAAGTACTCATTGACCGTAACAACATGCACACCTTCACCAGAAAGCGCGTTTAAATAAACTGGCAATGTCGCTGTTAACGTTTTACCTTCACCAGTTTTCATTTCGGCAATGTTACCTTCGTGTAAAACAATCCCACCCATTAATTGAACTTTAAATGGATATAGGCCGAGTGCACGTTTCGCACCTTCTCTGGCAACCGCAAAAGCTTCTACCAATAAGTCATCTAGCGTTTCACCTTTTTGAACACGTTCTTTAAACTCTACTGTTTTTTCGCGTAGAGCATCATCCGAAAGAGCCGCAGTTTCATCTGCTAAAGCAATAATTTCATCTGCTTTTCTCTCCAAATATTTAACATCTTTTTTTCCTGATTCAAAAATCTTTTTCAATAGTCCAGCCATTTAAATTCTCCTCTACTGTTTTCGCTGTCATCGCGCAGTTTCATCTATAATAACTTTCAGGAATTATCTTCGCTTAAATATACAAACTAATTCTATCACTTATTAACTAAAATATACAACTGGTTATCTCTTTTTAGTCAATAAAATTATCAAAATGCCATAAATCCTTCACCTAAATGTAAAAAAATGGAGGCCAAGATTGGCCCCCACCTGTAATTATAATTTTAAATTAGTTTGTTTCAATTAAACCATACTTGCCATCTTTACGGGAATAAACAATATTCGTACCGTTTGTTTCCGCATCCGTATACACGTAGAAACTATGTCCTAACAAGTTCATTTGTAAAACAGCTTCTTCACTATCCATTGGTTTCAATGAAAATTGTTTTGTTCTTACAATTTCAAGATCAAAATCTCCCTCATTTTCTTCTGGTGGTGTGCTGCCGTTCACATCTGAATAAGCAAAATAGTCTCTTTCAGCGCCTTTATCACGGAACTTGCGGTTTACTTTTGTTTTATGTTTGCGAATTTGTCTTTCTAATTTATCTACAATTAAGTCGATGCTAGCATATAAATCTCCACTTGTTTCTTCTGCACGTAGCACAAGATTTGGGAGCGGAATGGTCACTTCAACTTTCGCATTTTTATCGGAATATACTTTTAAATTAACATGAACGTTAGCGTCTGGAGTTTCTGTAAAGTATCGTTCTAATTTATCGATTTTCTTTTCAACGTAATCTCGAATCGGTTCCGTTACTTCAATATTTTCACCACGAATGTTGTACTTAAGCATAGCAATTCCTCCTTTGAAATAAAACAAAATAACGATAAAGAAGAGTATTCTTCTTACCCTTAGTCTACGTGAAAACGATATGTTTTGCAAACATTTGCACAAAGAGCTAAGAAGCTTACATTCACTTATCTTTATTTAGTATTTTATTCCACTAATCCCGCTTCCGCAAACCTCTTTTAGGAGATAAATATCGACTATCTGAATATTGTTAGAGCGCTTACCTTTTCCACCCCTGCTTCTTTTAAAATTTGCGCCGCCAAGTTGAGTGTACTTCCTGTGGTATAAATATCATCAAATAATAGTACCTTACGTACCTCGCAAACTGCTTTTCCCGAAAAGTAAAATACTTGTTCTGCCGCCAATCGTTCTTTTTTGTTTTTTTTAGATTGCTTTTCTGTATGTTTTTTGGCTAGAATTTCCTCATATAAAATATCGGATTGCTTTAAAATGGCGGTTGTTTGATTAAATCCGCGTTCTAATTTACGAGTTTTACTTACCGGGATAGGAACTATTTTCTGGTTTTTCCCTGCTAAAAGTTTTTTTAATTCGCTTTTGAAAATGGCTCCAATTTCATAATCACCTTGAAATTTAAATTTTTTCATATATTCTTTGGCAAAATCATTGTAGCGGTAAATGGATTTATTACTATCAAAAAAATGATCTCGGTCTTGGCAATCTTCGCAAACTGGTTCTGCTGACTCTTTACCACAAAATGTACAGAGTGAACCTGCCAATTTTTCAAATCCAGCTAAGCAAATTTTGCAACAAATAGGCGGACTATGGAACAACCAACTTAATTCCCAACTGGCGGTCTGTTTAACTGGCTGCGCGCAGAGCAAACAATTATTCATCTAGCATCCCTTCCAGCACTCCTAGTTGGTTCATTTTTTTAATATGAGCAATGGCTCGCTTCATTTCCATCGTTTGACCATAATGAAAAAAACAAACATCACCTGTTGGATGCGAGATTTTCCGCCCCGCTCTTCCTGAGATTTGAACTAATGCTGCTTCTGTAAAAATTCGTCCTTCACTGCCAAATACAGCTACTTGGACATCAGTAAAAGTAACGCCTCTTTCTAAAATGGTTGTTGTTAGAAGCAACTTAATCTTTCCTTCGCGCAGCCATTCTACTTTCTCTTTACGGAGCTCATCTGCCGAATGAACTGTCACAGGTCTAATAAAACCGTTTGCTTCAAGGGCCTCCGCAAATTGATTCATTGCCTCGATTTCTGGAAAGAAGATTAAAGCAGGCTGATTTTTCATTTCTACATTTTTAATCCAGTTAATTAGCTTGGGCGAGATTTCCCCTTTCGCTAAATTCTTTTTCCACGGACCAATCCAACAAGTTCTCGGTACAGGTAGTTTCTTCCTATGATAACGTCCGGGGATTTTCACGAAATTGCGTTTTCCGGCTTCGCATTCTTCTTGCCACTTCTTTTCTGGCGTGGCAGTAATTATTATTGTAGAGCCTTCTTTTGTTCTAGCTTTCCTAACAGCGTATTCTAAAAATGGATCTTTCGCATAAGGAAAAGCATCCACTTCATCAATAAAAATAACTTGGAATGTTTCATAAAAACGAATGAGCTGATGCGTCGTAGCGATTACAAATTGCTCTCCTTGATAATTGTCGTTCGAATCTCCATATAAACAAATAACATTCTGGGCAGGAAAAACTTCTTGCAAGCGAGGATGAAGTTCTAAGCAAACATCAACTCTAGGAGAAGCCAGACAAATTCTAAATCCTTGCCTCAAAGCCCAGTCCATTCCTTCAAACATCATTTCCGTTTTCCCAGATCCAGCAACTGCCCACAAGAGCATATCCTTCTTTTCTATTAAACTGGTAACCACCGCGTCAGACGCTTTTCGTTGTCCTGGCGATAAAATCCCCGACCAATTCAACAATGAGTCTTCTGTTTCCGGCAATAGTTTAGATTGTTGATAATATAATTTTTGACAACTATTTACTCGTCCCATAACAATACAATTTCGACAATACATGCAATCATCTTTCTCGCATGATGCGCAGGACATTTTACCAAATAAATGCCGATTTGTATTTCCACAGCGAAAGCATTTATTGTTTGAAATTGCCGCCACCTCGGCTAATCCTACTGTCGATTCTATTTCGCGTTCTTGATATAACCTACCCGGGAAAATGTCCATCTGTATTCACCTCCCCTTAGTTATACATCATTTAGTTTTTTCTTGCAGAAGTGAATTTCTTATTTTCGAGTATGTATTCACCAGTAAAACGGCATTTTCCCCCTAGAGAAAAACTAGCCTTTCTACCACCTCAAACGACTGAAAAAGCAATTTTACCCTATACGAAAAAAATCTCCAGCTAAAAGCCGGAGATTTTTTTATTTTATTGACCAAGTTAATCCAAGAGCACCTTCGCCTAAGTGAGTTCCGATAACCGGGCCAAAATAGCTCAATTCGAATATTACTTCTGGAAATTTCGCTTCTAAATGGGCCAGCCACGCTTCACCTTTTTCTGGGTCGTTTCCGTGAATAACGTAAGCTTTTTCTGCCGTTTTGTTTTGAATAGCTGTTTGCAGAATATCTTCAATACGTTTTAGTGCTTTCTTTTGCGTTCTTACTTTTTCAAATAAGACAATTTGTTTATCATCAAAATGGAGAATCGGCTTGATTTGAAGCAAGCTACCAACAAGTGCTTGGGCTCCGTTCAAACGACCTCCGCGTTGGAGATTATTTAAATCATCTACCATAAAATAAGCATTTTGCGCTTGTTTTATTTTATCTAATTCTTGGATAATTTCATCTAATGGTTTATTTGCTAAAGCCATTTCAGCTGCTTTCACAGCAAACATTCCTTGTGCCATACAAGAAAGTTCTGAATCATAAGCAACTACATTGAGCCCTTCAATTAGCTCTCCCGCTGAAGCTGCATTTTGAAAAGTACCACTAATTCCACTTGATAGATGAATACTGACTACTGTATCAAAACCTTGTTCTTTCAGCGATTCAAATAATTGAATGAATTCTCCTGGGGCAGGTTGAGAGGACGTTGGAAAACTTTCGGCTTCTTTTACTTTTTGGTAAAAATCGGCCGCAGATAACTCCTCACCTTCGCGATAAGATTTCCCATCAATTATTACAGAAAGTGGCACGACATGAATTCGTAGCTGCTCTTTCACTTCATCTGGCAAATAAGTTGTGCTGTCAGTAACCACTGCTATTTTTTCGTTCATATAGTCCCCCTGAAATTTCTTTAGCGAATGTATACCCAGCCGTGCTTAATTGCCGTTACCACCGCTTGAGTCCTATCATTCACTTTCATTTTTTGTAAAATACTACTTACATGGTTTTTTACTGTTTTTTCACTGATGAAAAGTGTTTCCCCAATTCCGCGGTTACTTTTTCCATCGGTAAGAAGTTGTAATACCTCGCACTCTCTATGTGTTAAGATGTGTAATGGCATTTTCACTTCTGGTTGTTGATAGCCGTATACGCCTTGCGAAGTGTTTGTACTTGCTAAATGGCGGTATTCGCGAATTAATTTAATCGCTACACGCGGATGAATATACGCGCCTCCATTATCAACAATTTTAACTGCTTCTACAAGTTCATGCGCGTCCATTTCTTTTAATAAATAGCCGACTGCTCCAGCTCTGAGTGCCTCTGTTACATATTCATCTGTGTCATGAATAGTCAAAACGATTACTTTAATACTAGGAAATTGACGTACTAACATTTCTGTTGCGTCAAGTCCGTTCACAGTAGGCATATTAATATCCATTAAAACAATATCTGGTTTATATTCGCGAACTTTTGCTACGATATTTTTACCATTTTCAGCTTCCGCTACGACCTCAAAAGAATCTTCCAACTCTAAAATTCGCTTGATACCTTCGCGAAACAACTGATGATCATCTACAATCATGATTTTGAGTGCCATAATGACTACTCCTCCTTCACTTATCTAATTTCACCAAGCCTCTTTGCAATCGAAAACATCAACCTTTTTAAGTAGCAAAACCGCTTAACCTTATAATCCCTGCCATCAAATTGGCAAATAAACATTTCTCTTTTAAGTACTATTTACTCAAACTTACCTATTTTCAATACAAACCTTCTCTTAATTATACTGCATAGTCTCAGAAAATTACTCCTATATGCCTATAAAAAACAATTGAAAACCAGTCTAAAGTAATAGTAGTTTTTATTATAACACGAATTTGCCGTCACTTCACCCACCGCACTTAGAAAAATATCTATACAATCGCTTTGCTTTCGGATAAAATAAAAGCAGGCTGAATGCATCAACTTATGGAGGTTCCTTATGTTGGATCATTATTTAACCATCCATAGCGATGGAAAACACGAAATAATTATTGAAAAATCTCGCTTTATTTGCCATATTAAGCGAGTGACAACAGAATTTGAAGCACAAACATTCATTCAAGCAATCAAAAAAGAGCACCGCGATGCTACCCATAATTGTTCTGCCTATATAATAGGAGAAAATGACCAATTTCAAAAAGCACATGATGACGGAGAACCAAGCGGAACAGCTGGCGTCCCCATGTTAGAAGTTTTAAAAAAGAAATCTTTAAAAAATGTAGCTGTCGTAGTAACTCGTTATTTTGGTGGAACAAAACTAGGCGCTGGTGGTCTAGTTCGCGCTTACGGTAGTGCTGTTAGCGAAGCCATCCAAACAATCGGCATGGTCGAATGTAAACTAGCCACTATTGTCGAATGCTCTTTCGCCTATCCATTGCTCGGAAAAATCGAAAATGCGCTTGAACAAAAAGCATATCAAATCGATCGTAAAGAATTCACTGAAAAAGTGGTGCTCCATGTATTTGTCGATAACGACGAACTACAAGATTTTTTTCACTGGATTACAGAAATTGCCAATGGTCAACTTGAATATAAAGAAGGACCACAAAAATATAGAGAAAAGGATGTCACTTAGCATGTCCACAAACATATTTTTCCAATTACCAGCTACTATTTCTACCGAACGAACTACTTTAAGAAAAACATCGCTTGCTGATGCCTCTACCTTATTTGATATTTGGTCTGACAATGAGGTAGCTCAGTTTATGAACATCGAGAAGTTTTCGACCATTCTCCAAGCCGAGGAAATGATTCAAGCAATCGAAAATGAACCTAATGCTTGTAGATATACGATTTTTACGACTAATGATTCTTTACATGCTATCGGTTCACTCGGAATTAATGATATTAATAAAAAGAACCAAACAGTCGAAATTGGATACGAACTTGCAAAAAGTCATTGGCGTCAAGGTCTTATGTTTGAAATTTTGACACATTTTTTTACTACAATAAAACCACATCTTCCATATAAAATGATTACAGCTAAAGTTCTTCCCGAAAATATTGCCTCTATAAAACTATTGAAAAAGCTAGGTTTTGAGCTAAGTACAACTGGGCAAGAATTGGATTTGCATTCCGGTAAAGTTTGTGAAATCAGTAATTATCAAATGCTACTAAAATAGTACAAATATTACATTTTTGAAAGATATCATCTTTTTTGTATTTTTTTCTAAATAATTTCTGTATAATAACATCAAAGTTTAAAAATTAAAGAAACCGTAAATCGGGCGTAACATTCTTTAGTTCAACAAATGCTACAATAAAACTTAGAAAAGTGACTATAAGGAGAATTAATATATGAGTAAAGGCACTGATGATAGCCGAAGAAGCAGCAAGAAGTACAAACGTAGACGAAAAATTTTATTCTGGATTCTAATTCCTGTGATGTGTTTAGTCCTTGCAGGTGTCGGATATGGCACTTATCTTTTTAGCAAGACGAAACTCGCAGCAGACAACTCTTATGATAATGTGAGGAACGGAAAAGCCTCCACACTTCGAACAAATGACGTTGAACCTATTAAAGACAGTTTTTCTATTTTAATTATTGGTGTTGATACAAGTACAACACGTGCAGCCAACGGGAATCCCCGAAGCGACTCATTGATCTTAGCAACTTTTAATGTTAAAGATGCACGTGTAGAAATGACAAGTATCCCTCGTGATTCATATGTTCATATTGAAGATTCCGCCAAAGAAATTGATAAGTACACAAAAATCAATGCAGCACACGCTTATGGTGGTCCAGAACTTACGATGAAAACTGTAGAAGAAGAATTCAAAATTCCAATCGATTATTATGTTCGTTTCGACTTTGATGCCTTCCTTAAAATTATTGATGCTTTAGATGGTATTGATGTAGATGTTCCAGTTAATTTCACGGAACAAGATTCTAAAGATAACGCTAATGCAATCACACTGAAAAAAGGTCCACAACACCTTAACGCTGAACAAGCTTTAGCACTAGCTCGTACTAGACACATCGATAGCGATATCGAACGTGGTAAACGACAACAATTAATCATTAAATCTATTGTAAGTGAAGCAACATCTGTTTCTTCTGTAAGTAAATATTCCGATATCATTGAAGTTGTTGGCGATAACATGAAAACCAACTTAACTTTCAATCAAATGCTTTCTATCGCAAAATTTGGAATGACTAATACTATTGATATTAAATCCCTCAACTTAAAAGGGGACAGCAACCCAATGGATGGCATTTATTACTACAAACTTAATGAAAGCTCTGTCCAAAGTATTTCCAACGAATTTGCCGATGAACTTGGAATTAAACAACCATTCCCTGGCGCAACACCATATGCCGATGAAAGTTCTAGCAAAACAAGCAGTTCTAACTAAAACAAAAACCAACAACTAATAATTAGTTGTTGGTTTTTTTATTTTCGTTTTCGATGTATCTTTTGTAGTAAATTAAGAATTGGCCGGTAATCTTCCCCAATCAATCCAATAAATTCAACAATAATTTCAATACTAAAGATTAATAATAAAAGTAATAGCATCGCTCCCCAAGCTGTGGAAAACGAAAAAACAAATCCTGTCATTGAAAATAAAAGTGCCATACAATAAATTAATAATACCGTCTGTTTCTCTGTAAAACCAAGCGCCATTAATCTATGGTGAATATGCGACCGATCTGCTGAAGAGATTGGCATCCGTTCTTTTAATCGCCTTACAATCGCAAAAAAAGTATCTGATAAAGGTACTCCCAAAATAATAAGTGGCACTAATAGCGAAATAAAAGTAACATTTTTAAAGCCCATAAGCGATAAAACAGCAATCATATAACCGAGAAACAGCGCCCCCGTATCCCCCATAAAAATACTAGCTGGAGGAAAATTATAAATCAAGAATGCCGCAACTGCCGCAGCAAGAATTAACGCAACTGGAGCAACAAAGGCATCTTTTAAAAGCAAAGCCATACCTGCAATCGTCATTAACGCAATAATAGAAATACCGCCTGCAAGACCATCTAACCCATCAATTAAGTTCAACGCATTCACAATTGCCACAATCCATATAATCGATAACGGAATCGCAAAATACCCAAAATCCAATTGTCCATAAAAAGGAACGTTAATAAAATTAATGGTAATATCTCCCCAAACAGTTACGCATAGAGCAGCTAAAATCTGTCCGAGCATTTTCCATTTTGGCGATAAATCAAATATATCATCAATAAAACCTGTAGTGATAATAATTAAAGCCCCGAAATAAATAGGCAGAAAACCAGATTTATCTATTGGTGCTAAGAGCATTCCTACCGAAAAACTTATAAAAATAGCTAATCCACCTAAAGTGGCTGTTGTCTTCGTATGTTTGTGCCTTTCACGCGGCGTATCTACCGCATTAATTCGAAAAGCAAATTTCCTTATTATCGGCACCATAATGATACCAACTGCAAAGCTAATCAATATACTCCATATTAGCAATATTTTTTCAGCTCCATCCTTTATTTAGCAAAATTTCTTCTGTTGAAATAGTATATTTTTGTAACACGTCAAAATCCAACGTCACTCCAATACCTTGGTTAACAGGTACATGAAGTTTACCTTGAGTTAGCGTAAAAGCTGGCGAAACAATATCTTCGTTAAAATAACGATCTGATGCAGAAATATCTCCTGGGAAAACAAATTCTTCTCTAGCAGCTAGCGCGATATTATGCGCTCTACCAATCCCAGCTTCTAGCATCCCGCCACACCAGACAAGTAAATGATTATCCTTGCAATATTCAGCTATCCTGAGCGCCTCAGACATACCTCCAACGCGCGCTAATTTTAAATTAACCGCCTGACAGCTACCTAACATATGCGCCTGTCTTACATCAGCTAGCGACCTAATATTTTCATCCAAACAAATCCGCGTTTTTAATTGTTTTTGCAACCAAGCGTGATCCACAAAATCTTTAGTTCCAAATGGCTGCTCAATCATTTCTAAATTGTATTGATCTAATTCCTTTAACAGAAACAAATCTTCTCTATTATACGCTGAATTCGCATCCGCCATCAAGCTTAGATTTGGAAATTTTTTGCGAACAGCAGCTACAAATGGAATATCTTTGTGCGGAGCGATTTTTAATTTCACTCTTTCATAACCTTCATCCACGTAACGCTCAACTAATTGAACTAATGCTCCCACGTCCTGCTGCAAACCAACACTGACACCAACGGCAATCGAACGGTTTGTCGCGCCAATCATTTCAGCTAAAGAACGCTGCTCACTCTTTGCAAAAGCATCCCAAACAGCAAGCTCAACAGCCGCTTTCGCCATTTCATTTCCTTGAATCCAACTAAATAGCTGATGCACTTCTTCCGGATTACGAATCTCTTTTCGCACAAGAAGTGGAAGCAAATGCTGCTTAACAATAGAAATAGCAGTGTCTAAGGTTTCTTCCGTATAATCAGGTAACGGAAAAGCTTCCAACTCCCCGTATCCGCATATCCCGTCCTCATTCACCAGCTCAATAATATAAAAATCTTTACTTTTCAATTCCCCATAACTCGTCTTAAAAGGGGCAATGAGCGGCAGTTCTGCATGAATTAGCCTTGCTTTTTGAAAATACATTTACTCACCCTTTTTCAAACGCTTGCGCTCTTTTCGAATAACAAGCATAAATTGAGGTATTGCAAAAAAACGTCTCCAGCGAGAAGGATTAGAAAGCAGCCTGTACACCCATTCTAATTTTAATTTTATCCATATTTTTGGAGCGCGCTTCACATTATCCGTTAAAACATCAAAGCTTCCTCCTACACCAATAAAAATACCTTTAGTAAAATTGGCCATCTGAGATAAAATCCATTTTTCTTGCGCAGGCGAAC
The DNA here is from genome assembly GCF_014224155.1 of Listeria cossartiae subsp. cossartiae. Lineage (GTDB taxonomy): Bacteria > Bacillota > Bacilli > Lactobacillales > Listeriaceae > Listeria > Listeria cossartiae. Next base: position 156,748 of record NZ_JAASUI010000004.1, read on the forward strand.
CTAACGCAACAAAGATTACATCTGGCTCTGCCGCAGCTATTACCTTAGCGATTGCTTCACTTTCTAACGCATCAAAATAACCATGATGCACTCCACAAACGATAGCTTGCGGATACTTTTCGTGTACTTTTGCTTCGACCGATTCACTAACTTCCGGTTTCGCACCTAGAAAATAACAGCGCAGCGGCTTATTCAATAAACCAACCATCGTATCATAACCAGTCACACGTTCTTTTAAAGGCTCTCCAAGTTTTTCAGAAGCCATTATAATTCCAATGCCATCAGGAACAATATAATCAGCTTGCCGCAAAATACCCTCGAACTCTTTATCCGTCCGAGCATGCATAACAATTTCCGGATTAGCCGTAACTACAAATCGCCGCTCCTCATTTTGCGTTGCTTTATATAGCTCCTCCACAAATCCTGCTTGCGTCGTATTATAAAAAGGTATATTTAAAATTGAAATTTCCTGCTTTTTCATATGTATCTCCTAAAAAACTTTATTATGTATAAGTTTATCATAAAATAAGGGCGCTTCCTATTTTTAATCTACAAAAAAGACTGTAAACAGCATAATGCCATTTACAGTCTTTCGATATGGAACAAATTAATCTAAAATTTGTACTTTAACTTGTTTTACGCCCCAGTTATTAACTTCTTGTACTGAGTTTAAATGTACATCAATTTTATTTCCTTTAATCGCGCCACCAGTATCGGCTGCAATTGCTTGTCCGTATCCTTCAACATATACTTTTGATCCTAAAGGAATAACAGATGGATCGACCGCAATAACCCGTGGATTATCATTTAAATCAATACCAGTTGCTGTCATATGGCTCAAGCCAGGCTCAGCTTTACTATATGCAGTTGCCGTTACTGTAATCTCTTTTGAAACATTCCCTTGAGCTGCGGAAGAGTTAGAAGAGCTGTTGGAAGATGCTTCATTAGATGAAGTTGATTTTTGAGTTGCTGGTGCTGCTTTTTCTTCTTTTGGTTGTTCGGTTACTTTATTGCTGGAATTATCTGCTGTTGTATTATTTTCATTTGATGCCGCATTATTACCAACAGATAATTTTTGACCGACTATAATTAAGTCAGAAGAAAGATTATTCCATGATTTTAATTGGTTAACTGTTACGCCATAATTTAAAGCGATATGGCTAAGTGTGTCTCCAGCAACAACTGTATATTTGGAATCATTGCTAGTAGTGGCTTTTTCTTCCCCACTATTTACTTGTAGTGTTTGATTTGGAAAAATCAAGTTAGAGCTTAAATTGTTGTCTTCTTTTAATTGTTTTATAGAAACATTATTTTCATTTGATATTTTCCAAAGCGAATCACCATCTTGCACTTTATACTCAGCCGCAAAAGCTTGAGTTGAACCAGATCCTGCAATAATTAAACCAGCCGCAATGGCTACTACTGTTTTTTTCATGTACTTATTTTCCCTCCTTGATAACTTTCGAGAACAATCGTACCATACGAAACTAGTAGCTTGGTTACTAAAAAATTAAGCATGTATGACATGGCTTCAAATAGTATCCGTTTTCCTGCAATATTTGTAAATTGCCATTATTGTCTGATTTTTATTGGGTCTGGCTCTATTTCTGGGGGATTCAAGTTATCCTAGCTTGCAGTTGTGGTTCAGAAGCTCACTAATATCATTTAGGATAGTTCAATAAGTGAATAAAACTATTTTGTTTCACCGAATTGGAAAATTTTTCCATTACAAATAGAAAGTAAAATCGTCCTTATTTGCGGTTTTTTCATCCATTTTCTCTAAAATTCATGATGAAATAGAGCTCTTTATAACAAAGTATTACATCATTCTTCGTCTTCCTGAGGGATATTCACTACGTTTTCTTCTTTATTGCGGCTTGATAAATATCTAATCTGATGAACTAATACCTCGGTAATATAGATTTTTTGCTCTTCTTTATTTAAATAATTCCGCGATTGTAATTCACCGACAATACCAACTAATTGACCTTTACTGCAAAATTCCGCCGTTGCTTCTGCTCTTTTGCCCCAAATAACACATTGAATAAAATCAGCATCACTTTCTACTCGTTTATTTTTACCGAAACGGTTCAAAGCGAGGGTTAAGTTCAACACAGCTCGGTCTTCCGTGGTCCATTTCAATTCTGGTTCTTTCGTTAATCGCCCTACTAAAGTTACTTGATTAATCATCTAATCGCCTCTTTCTTTTGGTGTATAGCGATTATATTGGATAAAAATTTCTTTGTAAAATAGCTAAAACTGCATTTTCACTAGGTATAGAGCAACGAAAAGGGTATTTTTGCCTAACAGAAAAATACGTTTTCCCGGGGGTATTTTACTCTAAAACATCATTTTAGTACTTTGTAACTTTTTTAAACCCATGCTATTCTGAGTACATGAAAAAAAGCACCAAAACCCATTTGGGCTTCAGTGCTAATCTTTTTATTTTGGTACATCTGATAAAGCAAACATAATTTCCGCTTCACAAACCAAATCGCCTTCTACGGTCGCTTTCACTTTTGCTTTTGCAATCGCGCCTCTCATGCGAGTGATTTCAGCTTCAAGTAATAATTGGTCACCTGGGACAACTTGACGTTTAAAACGACAACCATCAATCCCAGCAAACAAACCAATTTTCCCTTTGTTAGCTTCACTTTGCATCATTGCAATTCCACTTGTTTGAGCTAATGCTTCTACAATTAGTACACCCGGCATAACCGGATACTCTGGAAAATGCCCATTAAAGAATTCTTCGTTTGCCGTTACATTCTTTATAGCAGTAACTTTTTTGCCTTCTTCAACAGAAATAACTCTATCTACTAATAAAAATGGATAACGATGAGGTAAGATTTCTTTGATTTTTTTAATATCTAACATATACATCCCCCAAATTCAACTTTAGAATTTATTACGTTTTTTATTTGTAAGTGAGTCAAGTAAAATGCCAGTACCAAGAGCTACCACATCTAAAGGATTCTCAGTAATTAAGACCGGAACTTTTAATTGTTCAGACATTAATTCATCTAAACCATGTAGTAAAGATCCGCCACCAGTCATGATAATTCCTCTGTCAATAATATCCGCTGAAAGTTCTGGAGGTGTTTGCTCCAATACTTGTCTAGCAGCTAGTACCATTAAGTGTAATGAATCGTGAATCGCTTCTTCTACTTCAGAACTTGTAATCGAAATTGTTTTAGGTAAACCACTTACTAAATCTCTACCACGAATTTCCATTTTTTCTTCTTTAGCACCTTGGGAAGCAGTACCGATTGTTACTTTAATATTTTCAGCAGTTCTTTCACCAATAAGTACGTTATATTTACGTTTAACATAATTTAAAATATCGGCATCCCATTTGTTACCAGCAACTTTTACTGATTGACTAGTTACGATATCACCCATGGATAATACAGCAACATCTGCAGTACCTCCACCGATATCAATAATCATGTTACCAGAAGGCTCAAAAATATCCATGCCGGCACCAATAGCAGCAACTTTAGGTTCTTCTTCTAGGAATACTTGTTTTCCACCACTTTTTTCAGCAACTTCTCGAATGGCTTTTTGCTCGACTGAAGTAATATTCGTTGGACAACAAATTAAAATACGCGGCCGTGAAAAAAAGGTTTTTAAATTTAACTTTTGTATAAAGAAACGCAGCATCTCTTGAACAATATCAAAATCAGCAATAACCCCATCTTTCATAGGCTTAATTGCCGTAATGTCTCCTGGCGTTCTACCAACCATATCTCTTGCTTCTGATCCAACGGCTAGAACTTGCCCTGTCTTATTGTTCACAGCGACAACTGCAGGTTCGTTTACAACGATTCCTCTTCCTTTAACATGAATTAATACATTGGCTGTACCTAAATCGATACCAACATCTTTTGCCATTTATACTTTAACTCCTTTCGTGGTGTGCACCTAATTTTACATCTCATTTTGAATTATAGCATAATTTATCTAAGGCTGGAATGTATATTTTAGAACAACATGGTTTTTTTCACGACAAATAAAAAAACCGCATCAAAAAGATACGGTTTTTAACATTTAAAATTAGAATAGAGATGCTAAGTTTGTTACATCAATTTTGGCATCATCTACACGTTCAACATCCGCTCCAAGCGATTGTAATTTTCCGTGGAAATTATTATAGCCGCGATCAAGGTACTTCAACTCAGTTACTTGTGTGTAGCCATCTGCAACTAAACCTGCAAGAATAAGCGCTGCTGCTGCACGTAAATCTGTTGCTGCAACTTCTGCTCCTTGTAGTTTAGCAGGACCCGAAATAATAACAGAATGTCCTTCAATTTTCATATCAGCGTTCATTCTGCGCATTTCTTCTACATGCATGAAACGATTTTCAAAGACCGTTTCTGTCATAATGCTTGTGCCTTCGCTTAGCATTTGGATTACCATCATTTGGGATTGCATATCAGTTGGAAAACCTGGGTGTGGCATAGTCTTAACGTCTACAGCCTTTAATTTATCAGGTCCGATAACACGAATACCGTTCTCTTCTTCAATAATTTGAACGCCCATTTCTTCAAGTTTAGCAATTAATGAACTAATATGTTCAGGAACTGCGTCTTCAATTAGAACATTTCCGCCAGTAATAGCAGCAGCAATCATAAATGTACCTGCTTCAATACGGTCAGGAATAATAGAATGTTCAGTAGCAGTTAGCTCTTTAACGCCTTCAATTCTAATTACTTCTGTTCCCGCACCAATTACTCTAGCACCCATTTGATTTAGGAAATTGGCTAAATCAACAATTTCAGGTTCGCGAGCAACGTTTTCAATTACTGTTGTACCTTCTGCTAAAGTTGCAGCCATCATAATATTTTGTGTTGCTCCCACACTAGGGAAATCTAAGTATACTTTAGCGCCCACTAATTTTTCAGCAGTTGCTTCAATATAGCCATTTTCAATTTTCACTACTGCGCCCATTGCTTCGAAACCTTTTAAATGTAAATCAACTGGTCTTGAACCAATTGCACATCCACCTGGTAAAGCTACGCGAGCAGAACCTGTACGAGCTAAAAGTGGCCCCATAACAACAATGGAAGCACGCATTTTACGAACATACTCAAAAGGTGCATCAGAAGAGATTTCTCCTGTTGCATCAACTGTCACTTCATCATTTACAAAAGAAACATCTGCATTTAAATATTTAAGAACTTCATTAATTGTGAATACATCAGACAAATTTGGGACATTTTTTAATACGCTAGTACCTTTACTCGCAAGTAATGTAGCAGCTATTACCGGTAATACAGCATTTTTGGCACCTTCCATTTTCACAGAACCATTTAACTGTTTTCCACCGCGTACAATAATTTTTTCCAAAAAGAACCCCTCCGCGTTACTAATAACTAAATCATTTATCGAATTTTATTAATCAAAATTTAAATTAAAACATATCTTAGTAATTCTACCACTTATCACCCTTAAATATCAACTGATTTTAACGTAATATTAAAGTTGTTATAAGCTTCTATTAATTTCCGGCTATTATACTGCTTCTTCTCAACTAAAAAAATTAATTAACTGTTTGGAGGCTGCTAAATAATCCAAGAAAAAGTTGCTTAACGTATAACCCAATACAATAGAAATAATCACAAATAGTAATCTAGCTTGTGTTACATGATTTTTCTTGATGAATTTCTCATAGTTAATGGCTTGTAATGCCCAGAAAGTAATAACTATAAATAGTAAATGTGAAATGATGATGACATATGGTGATTCCATAATAATATTATACATGTGTTCGCTCCTCATATTTCGCTACTACTCATTTTAACAAATACTGCTAGGAAAAAACAGTTAATGCACTTATGAGTATATAAAAAAACTTCCTGACACGGTGGCCAGGAAGTGAGATGACTATTAATTGTGTTCTTTTGCGTGAATTCTGTTGATAGCTCTTTGTAGTGCAAGGCGAGCCATTACTTCGTCCACTTTTTGTTCTTTTGCTCGGCTAAGTTCGTCTTCTGCGCGTTCTTTTGCCTTTTCAGCGCGATCAATGTCAATATCTTGTTCGCGTTCGGCAGTATCTGCGAGAATATTAACTTCTTCGCCGTTTACTTCCATAAAGCCACCATTGACAGCGACCCATTCCTCACCAGACTCTACTTTTAAGCGAACGATGTCGATTTTAAGAGGAGCGACTAGTGGAACATGGCCAGGTAAAATACCGAGTTCACCTGCTTTTGTTCTAGCAATAACCATTTGAGCAACGCCTTCATAAACAGGGCCGTCTGGAGTAACAATACTAACATTTAATGAACCCATACGTATTTCCTCCTGTTTTTATCAGACTTCAACGCCCATGTCTTTTGCTTTTTCAAGAACATCCTCAATGCGTCCAACTGAACGGAATGCATCTTCTGGGATATGGTCGTATTTTCCAGCTAATAGGTCTTTGAATCCTTTAACTGTTTCTTTAACAGGAACATAAGAACCTTTTTGGCCTGTAAATTGTTCTGCAACGTGGAAATTTTGGGATAAGAAGAATTGGACACGACGCGCACGAGAAACAGATTGTTTATCTTCGTCAGATAACTCATCCATACCTAAGATTGCGATGATGTCTTGTAACTCTTTATATCTTTGTAATAAACGTTGTACTTCCGTTGCTACTGCATAGTGTTCTTCCCCAACAATATCAGGAGAAAGCGCACGAGATGTAGAAGCAAGTGGATCTACCGCTGGATAAATACCTTGTTCCGTTAATTTACGTTCCAAGTTAGTTGTTGCATCTAGATGGGCGAAAGTTGTAGCCGGAGCCGGGTCAGTATAGTCATCGGCTGGCACATAAATCGCTTGGATAGAAGTAACAGATCCAACGTTAGTAGATGTAATACGTTCTTGTAATTGACCCATTTCAGTAGCTAGGGTTGGTTGGTAACCTACCGCAGATGGCATACGACCTAGTAAAGCCGAAACCTCTGAACCAGCTTGTGTGAAACGGAAAATGTTATCAATGAATAAAAGTACGTCTTGATGTTCTTCATCACGGAAATATTCAGCAATTGTTAGACCAGTTAAGGCAACACGCATACGCGCACCTGGTGGCTCGTTCATTTGACCGAATACCATCGCTGTTTTTTCAATAACGCCTGAATCTTTCATTTCGAAGTAAAGGTCGTTACCTTCACGAGTACGTTCTCCAACGCCAGCGAACACAGAAATACCACCATGTTCTTGTGCGATATTATGGATAAGCTCTTGAATTAGAACGGTTTTACCAACACCGGCACCACCGAACAATCCGATTTTACCACCTTTTAAGTAAGGAGCTAGCAAGTCAACTACTTTAATTCCTGTTTCAAGAATTTCAGTTGTTGTTGCTAATTGATCGAAAGTTGGAGCTTCGCGGTGAATTTTATTACGTTTAATATCGCTTGGAAGTGGTTCGTCCAAATCGATGGTGTTTCCTAATACATTAAATACACGACCAAGAGTTACTGTACCAACTGGAACTGTAATTGGGCTTCCAGTATCAATAACTTCCATACCTCTTTGAACTCCATCTGTTGATGCCATTGCGATTGTACGTACAACGTCATCACCTAATTGGATGGCTACTTCTAAAGTAAGTTGGCTAGTTGGTGCTTCTTCTGCATCAGATTTATATTCAATAACTAGGGCGTTGTAGATTTCAGGTAAGTTTCCACCTTCAAATTTAACGTCTACAACTGGACCCATAACTTGGATTACTTGTCCTTTAGACATGCAATGATTCCTCCTCACTTACCTTCCCCTTTATAGGGACGTTACAAGAAACGCCGACTTCTATTCGAGTGCGGCTGCTCCTCCGACGATTTCGGTAATTTCTTGCGTGATCGCAGCTTGGCGAGCACGGTTATATTGTAGTGATAAGTCACTGATTAAATCGGATGCATTGTCTGTCGCGCTTCTCATGGCAGTCATACGAGCAGCATGTTCAGCGGCTTTGGCATCCAGAAGTGCTCCGAAAATTAGGCTTTCCACATATTGCGGTAATAGTACTTCAAGGATTTCTTGTTCGGAAGGCTCGAATTCATATGTAGTAAGGTCTACATCTGTTTCTTGGCCTTTTTCGTGAAATTCTGTCAGTGGCAATAATTGCTCTTTTCTCAGTTCGCTGGAAATAGAATTGATATGGTGATTATAATAAATGAAAACCTCGTCATAAACACCATCTTCAAACATTTGAACTGTGTTACTAGCAATATCTTTAATTTCCGCAAATATCGGGTGATCTGTAATACCTTGCACTTCTAAAACCACGTTCATTTGGCGTGCTTTGAAGAAGTCACGAGCAGATCTACCTACAGTGATTATTGCATATTCATCACTTGACGTATGCTTTTTATTAATTTCTTGGAATACTTCTTTGATTACGGAACTATTGTAAGAACCGGCAAGTCCAGTATCAGAAGTAAGTACGATATAACCAGTACGGTGAACAGGTCTAGATACAAGCATTGGATGGTCGCTACTGTTACCAGTGCCAGCAACATGTGTTACTACGTCTTTGATTTTAGAAACGTAAGGCCCATAGGAACGAGCATTAGATTCTGCACGACCTAGCTTTGCTGCTGATACCATTTGCATAGCTTTTGTAATTTGACTTGTTTTACGCGTAGAAGTTATTCGTTGTTTAATATCGATTAAAGATGCCAAAGATTTTCACCACCTTTGAATTTATTCCGTATCTAAATTATTTTTCTTCAGAAGGAACAAATGTATTTTTAAATTCTTTTAATGCTGCTTCAAGTTTTGCTTCGTCTGGAAGTTTTTTCGTAGTACGAATTTCTTCCAAAAGCTCTGGGTGATTATGATCAAACCATGTATTCATTTCGGACTCAAAACGCAGTACATCATGAACTGGTACATCATCCAGATATTTATGAACAAGTGCATAAAGAATCAATACTTGTTTTTCAACTTTCAAAGGTTTGTGCAAATCTTGTTTTAGAACTTCTACTGTACGTTTACCACGTTCTAGTTTCGCACGAGTAGCAGCATCTAGGTCAGAACCGAATTGTGAGAAGGATTCTAACTCACGGTAAGCGGCAAGGTCTAGACGAAGTGTTCCGGCAACTGTTTTCATTGCTTTAATTTGCGCTGATCCACCTACACGGGATACAGAAAGTCCGGCGTTAATCGCTGGGCGTACTCCGGAGAAGAATAAATCAGATTGCAAGAAGATTTGTCCATCGGTAATAGAGATAACGTTTGTAGGAATATAAGCAGAGATATCTCCGGCTTGTGTCTCTACGAATGGAAGAGCCGTAATGGATCCGCCACCTAGGCTATCATTTAATTTTGCAGCACGTTCAAGTAAACGGGAGTGCAAGTAGAAAACATCCCCTGGATATGCTTCACGACCTGGAGGACGACGAAGTAATAGGGACAGCTCACGGTAAGCGGCTGCTTGTTTGGATAAGTCATCATATACAACTAAAACGTGTTTACCGTTATACATGAATTCTTCAGCCATTGCAACACCAGCATAAGGAGCCAAGTATAAAAGTGGCGCTGGTTGTGATGCAGCAGCAGTCACAACGATTGTGTAATCTAATGCACCATGATGACGTAAAGTTTCTACGGCATTACGAACAGTAGATTCTTTTTGACCGATAGCAACATAAATACAAATCATGTCTTGGTCAGCTTGGTTTAAAATTGTATCAATCGCTACAGATGTTTTACCAGTTTGGCGGTCACCAATGATTAATTCACGTTGACCACGACCAATAGGAACAAGTGCGTCAATTGCTTTAATACCTGTTTGTAATGGTTCGTTTACCGATTGACGTTGCATAACACCAGGTGCTACTGCTTCAATCGGACGAGTTCCAGTTGTTTCAATTGGGCCTAAACCATCAACTGGTTGACCTAATGAGTTAACTACACGCCCAATAAGCGCTTCGCCAACAGGAACTTCCATGATTTTACCGGTACGACGAACTTCATCGCCTTCGCGGATTTCTGTGTAAGGACCTAGAATAATGATACCAACATCATTTGTTTCTAAGTTTTGGGCCATACCCATTACACCATTTGAGAACTCTAACAATTCACCAGCCATTGCATTATCGAGTCCATGAGCACGCGCAATACCGTCACCAATGTAGGTAACCGTACCAACATCACTCACTTTTAGTTCAGAATGATAATTTTCAATCTGCTGTTTTATGATTGAGCTGATCTCTTCAGCCTTAATGCTCATTGATTTCACCCCTCGTTAAACGGAAACTAGGCTTTAATTTGCCGTTCCATGTCCTTTAATTTCGTTTTTAGACTGTCATCATATATACGGGTTCCAATAACCACTTTGACTCCACCAAGAAGGGATTTATCAATGTGATTTTGAATGTTTAATTTTGTTTTGTTCATTTTCGCAGCAAATACTCTCGAGAGCGCCGTAAGTTCTTGTTCGGAAAGTGGAACAACAGAATAAACATCTGCATCCGCAACTCCATTCAAGTCATTTACGCGTTTTTGGTAAACGTCCGCAATAACAGATAGATAATCTTCTCTGCTACGGTCAATTAAAAGATAAATAAAATCTCTTAATGTCGGATTGATTTTTTCAAAAACAGCGCTGGCAAGATTTTTCTTTTGCTCGGTCGTGAAAGTAGGATTTTCAAGTAGTTTTACAAAATCTTTATTAGCTTTTAAGGCCGCTTTTAATTCAGTTAATTCTTCTGAAAAAACGTCCACTAAATCTTTATCTTGAGCTACTTGAAAAAGCGCATTGGCATAGCGACCTGCAACTTCCAAATCTTTACTCATTTGTCATCCCCTAGCCTTTCGATATAATCTTGGATAAGGTTAGATTGTTCTTTTTCATCCAGATTTTTTTCGATGACTTTCGATGCAATAAGAACTGATAAGGAACCGACTTGTTCGCGAAGAGCAGAAATAGCATCTTCTTTTTCACGTGCAATATCGGATTTTGCTTCTTCTTTTATACGTTCTGATTCACGTCTAGCAGTTTTGACAATTTCTTCGCGTTCTTTTTCGCCAAGCTGTTTTGCGTTCTCAATCATTGTTTGAGATTCAACACGAGCTTGTTGTAAAACACTTTTTTGTTCAGCAAGTAATTTTTCTGATTGAGCGCGGTTTTCTTCAGCAGCATCAATTTCAGAACCAATATGCTCTTCACGCTCTTTCATAATACCCATAAGCGGTTTCCAAGCATAAATTCGGATTAAAAGTAGTAAAATCGCGAAAGCAAAAAGTGTAAAGAATGCATCACCAAACGTAAATGCGGAACCAATTACTAAATGTGGTTGTAACACGCCAGTTTCACTCCTTTCTATCCATTCGCTTAAATTATTCGTTCGAACTGAAAGAGATGAGGTTTGAATGCCTCAACTTCCTTCAAATTATTTATTAAGAACCATGAACGCAATAACAACAGCGATGATAGGAAGGGCCTCAACTAACGCAACACCAACAAACATGATTGATTGAAGCATAGAACGCGCTTCTGGTTGACGCGCAACACCCTCGACAGTTTTTGATACGATAAGACCATTACCAATACCCGCACCTAATGCACCTAATCCAACAGCAATAGCAGCTGCAATAACACCTAAAGACATATAATTATCCTCCTAATTTTTCTTAAAATTATTTTTTATTACTTTTATAAATGACTTAATTGAAAGTTAGTTTAATGTTCGTCACTGACCTTATGCGACATGTAAACCATAGTCAGCATAGTGAAAATGTACGCTTGAATTGCCCCAATAAAGAGTGAGAATCCTTGCCATATAATCGCAGGAATTATCGCAAGCACACCTACAAATATATTAATATGTGCAAGTTGAGTTGCAATAATGGTTAACAACACTTCGCCGGCAAAAATATTACCGTAAAGACGTAAACCAAGCGTTAATGTATTAGCAAATTCTTCTACTAATTTAAGTGGGAATAAAAATTTCATTGGACTCAAGTAAGTACCAACAAAGTAGTGCTTGAAACCACGCATTTTAATACCATAGTAATGCGTTAAGCCAAGAACCATTATCGCCAGTGTTAAAGTGACAATTGGATCCGCTGTAGGTGAACGCCACCATACTTCATCATTGATTGCGATTTGCAATGGCAGTCCTAGCATATTAGCTACGAAAACAAACATTAGTAGCGTAATACCAAGTACATGGAATCTCCCACCGGTTTTCCAATCCATATTACTATTGATAATACCTCTGACAAAATCCATTACCCATTCAATGAAGTTCTGCTTTCCGGTAGGTCGGCGTTGCAGATTTCTGGTACAAATAATGGCTATTAGAAGAACGATGACACAAGTCACAGTAATCATCAAAATATTAGATAGATTAAAGTCGATCCCTAATAGGCTTATCGTTGGAAATTCCTCTTCCAATTAGGTTCACCCCTCTCTTTTTAAAAACTTTTTTCTGCGGTACATGGAATACGCAAAAAAATCTAGAAAAATAATTGCATATGCAAGCCCAAGTCCGATTACCATGCTATAAACATGAAAATATTCCGGCAGTTGCGTCGCTATAATTGTAGCAAGTAACACGCTTCCCATTCTTAACGTCATTCCCATACCATAGAAAGAACGATTTTCAGCTAAAGCTCTTGTCATTGCTTGCGTGCGCCTCATTAATATCCAGTAATTAAACCAGCCGACGATTAATCCCAATTTAAGTCCTAAAAAAATATGTACATATGGGGTTAAAAACCAGCCACAAAGGCAAACAGCAATAAAAAGGACCATATACTTTTGATGACGATGATACATGCCAATTAGCGATTCTAACATTCGGGGCGCAATCCTTTCTTTTTCAAAAGATTTTTCTTTCCAGATGACCATTTTGAAATCTCAGGGAGTAAGTTCAGTTTGTGAAAACAAGCACATTTTTCCCAATTCATCCCAATCCCAAACACACATGAAAGCCTTATCAGCGTGTCAGTTCTTAGCATACAACAGCCAAAAGAGAAAAGTCAATACACTTTCACAAATTGTGCGTACATCTACTACTAATAGTAACACAATCGGACCCATCCATAAAAGAATAGCCTATTATTTCTGAGATTTTTTTGATTTCAAAATCGTTCTGTTTCCTAGATTGCCACGCCAGAATTATTTTTGTCCATTTAACAGCAATCAACACCTCCGTAATCATTGGAAAAACTAGCCGACCATTCGTGTGCTATTTCACAAAAAAGGTCAAAATAACTTCCTTTCGTACAAATAAAAAAACTTCTACCATGATTGGTAAAAGAATTCGATACGATTATTCGCAAACTTCGCGACCGAAAGTTCTTTTCCCAAGAAAAAGAACGGAAAAAACAGCCGGACTCACTTGTCGTGAGTTGCATTTTGATATAGAGTGCCCGTATAAATTCCAATTCAGTCAACGCAAACCTCACGTCGGCGGGATTGTAGTGAATACTGAGCGCAGTCTTCTATCCCTATGCTAAAAACAAGCTATTTTTTGGGCTCTTATATTAATAACATTGACCATCTTATCACATGTAACATAAAAGAACTAGTGAAAATCGAGCGTGTAACATATCTGTAACAATAAGGCGCTTTCATTCCAAATAAAGAGGAAAACTAGACTTTTAACGCCTAGTTTCCCGCTATGTTTTACACGATAAAATCTTCTGGTCGTTCTGTTCCATCAAACTGACTTTTAATTGCTGCTAAAATACGAGTAGCTGCATTCCCGTCGCCATATGGATTAGCCGCGTGCGCCATTTTATCATGGTTTTCCTTATTGTCGAGTAGATTTAATGCTTCTTTTATTAAGTTTGCTTTATTTGTTCCGATTAATTTCAACGTTCCGGCTTCGATTCCTTCTGGGCGCTCGGTCGTATCACGCAAAACTAGCACTGGCACACCCATGCCCGGCGCTTCTTCTTGCACGCCACCTGAATCTGTAAATACAAGATAAGCTTTACGTAAGAAATTATGAAAGTCAATCGCATCTAACGGCTCAATTAAATGAATTCGTTCGTGTCCACCTAAAATGGCCGTCGCTTTTTCTCTAACTGCTGGGTTTAAATGCATTGGATAAACGAGTTCCACGTCCTCGCGACTTTCCACGATTTCGCGAACTGCTTCAAACATCCCTTGCATCGGTTCCCCAAGATTTTCTCTGCGATGGGCAGTCATTAATATTAAGCGATTTTCGCCAAGATTTTCCAAAATAGGATGATGATAATCTTTTTGAACCGTTGTTTTAAGTGCATCAATTGCTGTATTCCCCGTTACAAAAATCGTAGCTGGGTCTTTACCTTCCGCAAGCAAGTTTTCTTTAGCTTGTTTCGTTGGGGAAAAGTGCATGTCTGCCATCACACCCGTTAATTGGCGATTCATTTCTTCTGGGAACGGCGAGTATTTGTTCCACGTTCTAAGTCCGGCTTCGACATGTCCTAGCATTTTTTGTTGATAGAACGTTGCAAGTCCGGCAGCAAAACTCGTTGTTGTGTCGCCGTGCACTAAAACGATGTCCGGATTTTCCGCAGCGATAACTTCATTGATTCCGTTCATTACGCGTGAAGTTATGTCCGCTAAGGTTTGGCCTTTTTTCATAATATCTAAGTCAATATCCGGTTTTATCTCAAAAATTTCTAACACTTGATCCAACATTTCGCGGTGTTGGGCTGTAATAACTACCGTTGACTCAAATGTTTCTGGTTCTTTTTCTAACGCCAAAACGAGCGGTGCCATTTTTATTGCCTCTGGTCTTGTACCAAAGATACTCATTACTTTGATTTTAGCCAATTTCGAACCTCCTTATAAAAAAACTCCTCAGAAATAGCTCGACAAAAAATTTTCCAGTTTGCCAGAAGCAGCACTGTTTATAATTCCTTATCTCACTAAATCGAGGAGAATGTTAATTATTTAGTTCCGAATAATCTATCGCCAGCATCTCCTAAGCCTGGACGGATATAACCATTTTCGTCTAACTTCTCGTCTAAGCCAGCTACGTAGATTTCTACGTCTGGATGTGCGTCTTGAAGAGCTTTAACGCCTTCTGGAGCCGCTACTAGACACATGAATTTCATGTTGCGTGCGCCGCGTTTTTTCAAGCAATCGATAGCCATAATTGCGGATCCGCCAGTTGCAAGCATTGGATCTACAACGATGAAAAGACGTTCTTCCACATCAGAAGGTAGTTTTACAAAATATTCTACTGGTTCAAGCGTATCGTGGTCGCGGTAAAGACCTACGTGACCTACTTTAGCAGCAGGGATAAGTTTTAAAATACCGTCTTGCATACCTAGACCAGCTCTTAAAATAGGCACAATACCTAATTTTTTACCAGTAAGTGTTTTAGCCGTTGTTGTTTGTAGTGGTGTTTCTACTTGGATGTCTTCTAGTTCCATATCACGTGTAATTTCGTACGCCATTAATGTAGCGACTTCATCTACAAGTTCGCGGAATGCTTTTGTTCCCGTATTTTTATCTCGAATGATTGTTAATTTGTGTTGTACTAGTGGGTGATCAATTACGTGTACATTTGCCATCGATTAGTTCGCTCCTTTGATATTGAAAATTTCCTTCTCTTATTGTATCAGAACAAGACACAAGTGCAAGGATTAATTTGCTATACATGAAAAAAACCGGTTTTCTCTATAATTAGAAAAAACCGGAATCATTATTTTATAAACTTGGATAAAGTGGATATTCATTTGTTAAAGTTGCAACACGCGCTTTAACATCTGCCAAAACTTCTTCATTTTCTAAGTTATGCAGCACTTCTGAAATAAGTACGCCAACTTTTTCAATCGCAACTTCATCGAATCCACGGGTTGTCACTGCGGCAACACCTACACGGATACCACTTGTTACAAATGGACTTTCTGTTTCAAATGGAATGGTATTTTTGTTCACGGTAATACCAACTTCATCTAATACTTTTTCAGCAGCTTTCCCTGTTAAGCCTAGTGGTTTTAAATCAATTAATAGTAAATGATTATCTGAACCTCCTGTTAAAACAGCAACATCATTTGCTTGAAGTGTTTCTGCTAATTTTTTAGAGTTACGAATAATTTGCTCACAGTACGTAGTGAATTCCGGTTGTAAAGCTTCGCCAAATGCTACTGCTTTCGCTGCGATAACGTGCATTAACGGTCCACCTTGGATTCCTGGGAAAATCGATTTATTCAATTTTTGTTCCCATTCTGCTTTGGCTAAAATCATTCCGCCGCGAGGTCCACGAAGGGTTTTATGGGTCGTTGTTGTTGTAAAATCAGCATAAGGAACTGGATTTTGATGTAAACCAGCAGCAACAAGGCCAGCGATATGCGCCATATCAACCATTAGGTACGCGCCAACTTCATCAGCAATTTCACGGAATTTAGCAAAATCAATTTTACGTGGGTAAGCACTTGCGCCTGCTACGATCATTTTTGGTTTATGTTTTAAAGCAGCTTCACGGACGATATCATAGTCAATTTCTTTTGTATCTTCACGCACACCGTATTCAACAAAATTGTATAAAACACCACTGAAATTCACTGGGCTACCATGTGTTAAATGACCACCATGTGAAAGGTTCATACCAAGCACTGTGTCACCTGGTTCAAGCACTGTATGATAAACTGCCATATTCGCTTGAGCGCCTGAGTGAGGTTGAACATTCGCATATTCAGCGCCAAATAATTTTTTCGCGCGGTCGCGGGCTAAATCTTCCACAATATCCACGAATTCACATCCGCCGTAGTAACGTTTTCCTGGATAGCCTTCTGCATATTTATTCGTTAATACAGAACCCATTGCTTCCATTACTTGCTCACTAACAAAATTCTCAGATGCGATTAATTCGATATTCGCGCGTTGTCTACCAAGCTCTAACTTAATTGCATCAAAAACTTCCTTATCTTGCTTTTGTAAATAGACCATCTGTGGACCCCATCCTTTTCTGATAAATTTTTCAAGTGAACTGTTATGTATTATCTTTAATAATTACTTAAATTGGGTAGAAAAGCAAGCATTTTGGAATAAAAAAACGCAATTCCCGATAGTGAAGCGCTTCACTTATAGAAAACGTTCGGAAATTGCACTTTTTAATTCATAATAGGTGATTTCGTATTGTTCAATCGGTCCGCCATATGGATCTGGAATATCCGTTCCATCTTCAGAAACCAGTTGTATTTTATCGCTTGCTTTTGGAAAAATGTTTTTAAGTTCCGCTTGATGGCTTTGGGTCATTACGTAGATTTGCTCTGCCCAATCGATATCCGCTTGTGTGATTTTTTTTGCTTGATGCGTTGTTGGCAAATTCATTTGCGCGAGAATCTGGCGCGAGTTTTCAGAGATAGCATCCCCGTCCAAAGCGCGCGTCCCAGCTGAACGAACCGTTAAATCCGGCCGCAAGTTTTGCAAGATTTTCTCAGCTAAAGGGCTTCGGCATGTGTTTCCTGTACAAACAAATAATACATTCATTCGCTAATCCTCCTATTTCCAGCTGCTTTTTCTAATCGGTTCATAATCGCTGCACCTAGTTCTGTTTCTGGGTAAACTTCTGCAAAAATTAGCTCCACATCCTCGTGGTCAAATGCGCGCAATCCGTTGTAAAGGCTAGTGGCCACTTCATCCAGCGCGGAAATACTGCCCGTTGTTTGAATGACCGCATTCGTCGTTAGTTTATTCGCCAGTTCTTTTGTAGCTAAAATGCCGATTTTTTTATGCGCTGCTTCAGCTTTATTTATTTCACTTTGCCAAAATTCAGTGGAACCTTCAATAAGGTAAACAGGAGCTTTTGGTGCGTAATGCGTATATTTCATGCCTGGAGCTTTTGGTTTCTCTGTTTCGGTTGTGCTGTTTGAAGATGAGTCAACTGGGCCGATTACTCGTTCGATTTGTTCTTTCGTAATGCCACCCGGGCGTAAAATAATTGGTACTTCTAGCGAGCAATCAATCACGGTTGATTCTAAGCCCACACCAGTTGGACCTCCGTCGATGATTCCGGCAATTTTTCCATCTAAATCTTCTATTACATGGTTAGCAGTTGTTGGGCTTGGTTTTCCGGAGCGATTTGCGCTTGGAGCCGCCACTGGAATATTTGCTGCTTTTATTAATTCAAGACTTACTGGGTGTTCCGGCATGCGAACGCCGACTGTGGATAAACCAGCAGAAACATTGGCTGCTAAACTATCTTTTTTCAAAGGGAGAATCACTGTTAATGGGCCTGGCCAAAATTCTTCCATTAATTGGATTGCTTTCGGTGGATAACTCGCTACAAACTGATCCATTTGTTCGCGACGGGCGATGTGGACAATTAGCGGGTTATCTGATGGGCGACCTTTTGCAGCGTATATTTTTTGAATGGCTGCTTGGTTTGTCGCATCTGCGCCAAGACCATAAACTGTTTCGGTTGGGAAAGCCACACATTCGCCATTTTGCAATAATTCGGCTGCCGCTTGGTAGATGGCTTGGTTTGATGATTGTTTTGTTATTTTCCAATGGTTGGTTTGCATGAATTTCGGTCCCCTTTACATAACTTCTATTATATTTTAACGTTTTCTGCTTTATTTTTACAGTATTGTTTTTTAAAATCAGGAAATCGCTCTTTTTGAACAAAAGTTATCCCCAAACTGTGGATAATAACTTTGTCAATGGGGATAACTTATTGTGAAATGTGGATAATTCGTAAAGCTAAGTAAAAAAGCCATTTTTTTTATTAAGATTTGATTAAAAAATTTTTTTGCACAACATTTTATCCACAGTTTTGTGGATAACTTTGATAAGAAAAAGACGCTTCTTTTCCAGAAACGTCTTTATACCAGTATGTTGGAGCATGTTACGTAACGATCTTTTGAATTTATATCTTTGTGGATAAGAACAGTGGAATGTGGATAACTTTTTTCGAATAGTTGTTTTACTCGTTCGCCTTGTGTATAACCTATCTCGACGCCGACCCAAAAGGATGGTTTTAAGACATATTTTAAGTTATCCATAAATCGTTCATAGATAGCGAGCCCATCATTTTCTGCAAATAACGCTAGAGCTGGCTCGTTTTTCAAAACATAATCCGACATCTCTGCTTTTTCAGCTTCTGCGATGTATGGTGGATTTGCAACAATCATATCGAAACGTTCTTCCTTTTGCTTGAAAGCTTCCAGTAAATCCGTTTCTACAAAGCGCACATCGGCATTCAACAATCGCGCGTTCTTTTTCGCCACCGCAAGTGCTGGAGCCGATATGTCCGAAGCAGTCACTGCAATATTCGGAAATGCTTTTTTTAACGCAATGGCAATAATTCCGCTGCCGGTACAAACATCCAACACATTGTTCAAAGGATGCTTTTTCAAAAAGGCTTCCGCACAAGCGACAAGTTCCTCGGTTTCCGGGCGTGGAATAAGGACATCTTTCGTCACTAAAAAATCATATCCATAAAACGGCGCTGTTTTTAAAATGTATTGAACTGGTTCTCCCGCCAAATATCTAGCAAAATCTTCCTCGAATTGTTTTTCATGATTCGGTTCAAGTTCGCGGTTTATTTCCATCCAAAGCTCAGAACGCGAAAGTCCCATCCTGGTTTCTAGTAAAACTTCCGCGGCATTTTGGTCCAAACCTTTTTCAAGAAGGATGGCTTCCGCATTTTTTAGCAATTGACTAATTTGCGTCATTTAAATGCTCCAGTTTACTTGTTTGATCTTCTAGGATTAGCGCGTCAATGATTTCATCGAGTTTGCCTTCCATGATTTGATCTAATTTTTGGATGGTAAGGCCGATACGGTGGTCGGTTACTCGGTTTTGCGGATAGTTGTAAGTCCGGATACGTTCGGAGCGGTCACCTGTTCCAACAGCCGACTTACGGTTGGCATCGTATTCTTCGCGAGCTTCACGCTCAAATTTATCATAAACACGTGCGCGCAATACTTTCATCGCTTTATCTTTATTTTTCAACTGAGAACGCTCATCTTGCATTGAAACGACAATCCCGGTTGGAATATGCGTTAAACGTACAGCTGACATCGTAGTATTGACACTTTGTCCGCCGGCACCAGTGGATGCGAATGTATCGGTACGGATATCTTTATCATGCAACTCGATTTCCACTTCTTCCGCTTCTGGCAAAATGGCTACTGTAGCTGTAGATGTATGAATTCGGCCGCCTGATTCAGTTTCCGGAACACGTTGTACACGGTGTGCGCCATTTTCATATTTCATACGAGAAAAAGCGTCATTTCCGTTCATCATCGCAATAATTTCTTTGTAGCCACCAATACCAGTCGGATTCGCGTCCATAATTTCTACTTTCCAGCCGCGTGATTCCGCGTATTTGCTGTACATCCGGAATAAATCGCCCGCAAATAAAGCCGCTTCATCCCCGCCAGCTGCTCCGCGAATCTCTAAAATAACGTTTTTATCATCATTTGGATCTTTTGGAACGAGTAAAAGTTTGAGACGTTCTTCCAAATCTGTTTTTTCTTTTTGAAGTTCCGCGAATTCTTCTTTAGCCATTTCGCGCATTTCATCGTCTAGTTTTTCGCTTAGAAGTTCTTTTGTTTCGTTGATTTGTTCGTTCACATTTTTGTATTCGCGGTACGTTTCCACTGTGGCTGTAATGCCGGACTGTTCTTTGGAAAGGTCGCGCAGTCGCTTAGGATCAGATACTACATCTGGATCACTTAGTAGTTCGTTTAGTTCATCATAACGGTCTTCCACCGCCTGTAATCGATCATACATTGTATTTCAACACCTCTTTAACTTATTTTATTGGTGGATTGGCATGGCATTTGCGGCACACTGGGTAATAGTGGTCATTTCCGCCAATCATAATTTGTTCGCCGGTATAAACTGGTTTACCTTTGTCATCAACGCGCAAAACCATCGTCGCTTTTTTGGCACAGAACCAGCAAATTGTTTTCATTTCTTCTAATTTATCCGCGTATAGCAGCAAGTATTTCGAGCCTTCAAATAATTCATTTCGAAAATCATTTTTTAGTCCGTAAGCAATTACCGGGATATTTAAACTATCGACAATTTTCGCTAACTGAAATACATGTTCTTTTTCTAGAAATTGTGATTCGTCTAAAAGAACACAATTTGGTTTCGGATTAATATTTGCTACGATTTCAAAAATATTCGTGTCGCTAAAAATGGGGGTTGCTTCTCGTTTCAGTCCAATTCGACTTGAAATGAAGCCAACTTGGTCTCTATCGTCAATGCCTGAAGTAAAGATAGCTACTGTTTTATTTTGTTCTTCATAATTATGTGCGACTTTTAGAATTTCAATGGTTTTCCCACTATTCATGGAACCATAACGGAAAAATAATTGTGCCATTAAGACCGCTCCCTTTAACTTTATAAACTCTTTTCCTATTTTATCATAGAGCGGCACAAATTGGGACATATAGTTAAAAAAAGCTACGCCGCATATGGGCATAGCTTGATTTTAACGAAAAACTTCTGCGCCGCTTCCTTCGACATCGAGAAGAAGAACGTCCGCATCGATTTCCAGTGTTTGTAAAGATGTTTGTAGTGTATTTGCTACATCACGTGGAGCAAATACTAAGACGGTTGGACCAGCGCCACTTAGACATGCGGCGTAAGCACCCTCACTTTTGGCAATGTCGCGAATTTGGGTTAAATGTGGAACTAATTTGCTGCGATATTTTTCATGCCATAAATCACGTTCCATCATTTCGCCGGCTAGTGTCATATCATTGCGCAAAATGGCTGCAATCATCACGTTGGCAATGCTGCTTGCTTGGACTGCTTCTTTGAACGGAAGCGTATCAGGAAGCACACCGCGACTTTCCGAAGTAAGTAGTTCGGTTTTTGGGATAAAAGCAATTAAAGCACAATCTGGGAAAAGGTGGCGCACATAAAAATCTTCCCCTTCTAATTTTGCTCCTACGACCCAGTTTCCTAGGACAGCAGGCGCTACATTATCCGGATGACCTTCTATTTCAGCGGCAATACGAACTTTTTCTTCTTTGGAAAGATGGAGTTCTGCAAGTGTATTAGCTAATTCAATTCCCGCAACAACTGCGGCAGAGCTACTGCCAAGTCCGCGAGCTGGTGGAATATCACACGTCATCACTAAATGGTGTGGCGTTAAATTAGGGGCTAAATTGAGCGCTGTTTCAATAATCACATTGGTTTCGTCATGTGGAATCCCACCGCCAATATTATGTTCGATATACCAAGATTCCGTTTCTTCGCAAATATCGAGCGTTAAATATAGCGTTAAGGCTAAACCGCAAGAATCAAAACCAGGACCAAGATTGGCCGTTGTTGCCGGGACACGAATACGCATTAAGCATTCACTCCTGAACGTAAATGTGTGCGCATTGCTTCAATATCATCTACATGGGAAATTGGAATTTCATGCACGCTCATCGCAGTATCTGGATCTTTTAAGCCGTTTCCAGTGAATACGCAAACGACCGTTTCACCTTGTTTGATTGTTCCGTTTGCTACATGTTGGATGACACCAGCTAAAGATGCGGCAGAACCCGGCTCGATGAAGACACCATCTTGTGCGGCGATTTTTTTATAAGCATTCACAATTTCGTCGTCTGTTACAGAATGAATGTAACCACCAGATTCATCGCGAGCTGCTTCTGCAAGCCCCCAACTAGCTGGATTTCCGATACGAATCGCTGTTGCAATTGTTTCCGGATTATCAATTGGTTTTCCTTGAACAATCGCAGCGGCTCCTTCTGCTTCAAAACCGTGCATCCGCGGCAGTCCAGAAGCTTTAGCCTCATTCCATTCTTTAAAACCTTTCCAGTATGCAGAAATATTTCCGGCATTACCGACTGGAATTGCAAGAACGTCTGGCGCGGAACCTAATTGCTCACAGATTTCGAACGCAGCAGTTTTTTGCCCTTCTAAACGGTATGGATTCACAGAGTTTACAAGTGTTACAGCTTCAG
Source organism: Listeria cossartiae subsp. cossartiae (assembly GCF_014224155.1). GTDB lineage: Bacteria > Bacillota > Bacilli > Lactobacillales > Listeriaceae > Listeria > Listeria cossartiae. Next base: position 179,629 of record NZ_JAASUI010000004.1, read on the forward strand.
TTTCAGCAAGTTCACGAACCGATTTTAATGCTTCGTCAAAATTACCTTGAATCGAGATAATATCAGCGCCATACATAACCGCTTGCGCTAATTTACCAAGAGCGACTTTGCCTTCTGGAATAACGATGTAAGCTTTCAATCCGGCACGTGTTGCGTATGCGGCCGCGGCTGCGGAAGTATTCCCAGTGGATGCACAAATAACCGCTTCGGCACCTTCTTCTTTCGCTTTAGCAACAGCCATAACCATTCCACGATCTTTAAAAGAACCAGTTGGATTTAAGCCTTCGTATTTTCCGTATAAAGTAACACCGAGTTCTTTGGACAAATTTGGTAATGGAATAAGTGGTGTATTTCCTTCCGCAAGTGAGATCATTGGCGTTTTATCAGTTACTGGTAGATATTCTTTATATTTTTCTAGTAAACCTTTATACATATTTAACCCTCCACAACGGAATATTTTGCGAGCATTTGCATTTCTGGCTCATTTTTCACCCGAGCGATTGCTTGTTCTAATTGCGCTTGGCTTGTTGAGTGTGTCACGATAACAACGGTCGCCGTAAAATCATCATACGGTTGTTGTAAAATTTTATCAAAACCAACGCCAGCTTCCGCAAAAATTTGCGTTAGCTTAAGGAAGGTTCCTGTTTTATCATCCATTGTTAGGCGAAGATAGTATTTGGAGAAAACTTGTTCTTTCGGTGTATGTTTTGTTTCGTGTTTGTAGCTGTTAAACGCATTGCCATTCGTGCCTAGACGGCTGTTTTTGGCAACGGTAATTAAATCACTAACCACACTTGTTGCTGTTGGTAGTTCGCCAGCACCAGGTCCGTAAAACATTGTTTCTCCGACAGCTGCACCAGTTACAAATACGGCATTATTCTCATAGTTAACGCCAGCAAGTGGATGTGCTTTTGGTAATAACACTGGCCCAACATTGACATTCACTGTGCCATTCGTTTCTTCGGCAGTACCTACTAGTTTAATTTTATAGCCTAATTGGTAGGCTACATCGATATCTTCAGGAGAAATCCCGCGAATACCGTTTGTTTCTACATTATCTAAATTCACATTCATTCCAAATGCGAGTCTTGTCATAATAACCATTTTTCTAGCTGCATCGATTCCGTCCACATCATTCGTTGGGTCGGATTCGGCAAAACCTAGTGCTTGGGCTTCTGCTAAAACTTCTTCATATGACTTTTTCTCTGACGTCATTTTTGTTAGCATGAAATTGGTCGTCCCGTTGACGATACCCATAACTTTTTGAATTTTATCTGCTGCAAGGCTATTTACGATAGTACGTAAAATCGGAATTCCGCCCGCAACACTTGCTTCATAAAACAAATCACATTGATTAGCTTGTGCAACTGCAACTAATTCGTCGCCGTGAAGCGCAATCAAATCCTTATTCGCAGTTACTACATGTTTTCCAGCTTTCAAGGCCTGCAAAATGTATTCCCGCGCAGTTGTGATGCTGCCCATAACCTCGACAACAACAGCAATTTCTGGATCATCCAGTACATCAGACGGATTGGTGGTTAGTTCAAAACCTTTTGTTTCATAACGGCGATTTTTCTCTAAGTCGCGAACTAGCACTTTCTTTACAGAAATATGGTATCCAGTTACTTGACTAATTTTTTCTTGATGCTCTTCTAAAATATGAATAACACCGCTACCTACCGTTCCAAATCCTAACACACCTACTTGTAACTTTGCTTCCACTTGAAAACCTCCTTATTATTGTTTAACAAAACAGAAAATTTAACTTTTTTATTACCTACTCATAAAAAAAGTAATTAGTGATATTATACGCAACTTCACAGGCAAAAGTAAACCCTTGGAAGGAAAGTTTTTATTTTTAAAATGAATCCATAAAAAACACACCCAGCAAAAGCTGAGTGCGCAAATTATTTCGTTCGTTACATACAGTCTTATTTGAGACCGTATTTTTTGTTGAAGCGGTCCACACGGCCGTCTGCAGTCGCATGTTTTTGTTTACCAGTATAGAACGGGTGCGAATCAGAAGAGATTTCGACACGTAGTAACGGATACTCGTTGCCATCTTCCCATTTAATTGTTTCGCTTGAGCTCTTAGTAGAACCTGACAAAAATTTGAAATCAGTACTAGTATCAACAAATACCACTGGGCGGTACTCAGGATGAATTCCAGTTTTCATTTCTTTTCAACTCCTTCGCCCTGAATCATCTGAAACAGAGTAATTAAGTGCTTTTACACACAGTATAAATATTATAACAATGTTAGAGCAAACAAGCAAGATTATTTTTTTACTTTGAAGATTATCCATTTACTAAACACATAGTTCAGTACAAGTACGATAATGTTTGTCCAGATTTTCGCCCATAATTCATCTACGGATAGAACGCTAATTAATAGAATCATAACTAAAATATCTATTATATAGGTTAAACAGCGGAATCCAAAGAAAGAACTCGCTTCACGAAGGCGATCTTTCCAAGTAGGTGTATAACTATCAAACACAAATTTCTTATTAGAAAAGTAAGCGAAAAGAACTGATGCGATAAAAGCAATGGTGTTTGCAATACGGTAATCCCAGTTCAACACATATGTACACAGCCAAAATGTCACAATATTAATAAGAGTAGTGAATCCACCCATAATTAGATACATGAAAATACTGTGCACCTGATCTGTATACCACGGAATTTTATTTAATAATTGTCTTATTTTACTCATAAAATAACTTCTTTCTCTGCATGATTTTTATTTTTTAAACATCTCTTCTTGCAACAACTCATAAAAAGCTTCGTTATTCTCTGTTTTCTTCAAATAGCGCACGAAGCGTTCAGAAATCTCAAGTCCATCGCTTTGTTTTGGCATTGCTTTACGGATTTTCCAAAGTTGTTCTAGGCGTTCTTTGGATAGTAGTAATTCTTCTTTTCGTGTTCCAGAGCGGCGCATATCAATCGCTGGGAAGACGCGGCGTTCTGCAAGTTGACGGTCAAGGTGTAATTCCATGTTTCCAGTTCCTTTGAATTCCTCGTAAATAACATCGTCCATGCGTGAACCCGTATCAACTAAGGCCGTTGCAAGGATTGTCAAACTTCCACCTTCTTCAATATTACGAGCGGCACCAAAGAAACGCTTAGGTCGATGGAAAGCTGCTGGATCAATACCGCCGGAAAGCGTACGACCACTTGGCGGAATAACTAAATTGTAAGCTCTCGCTAGTCGCGTAATGCTATCCATTAGAATAACAACATCTCGTTTTTGTTCAACTAGACGCATCGCACGTTCCAGTACTAATTCTGCCACTTTAATGTGGTTTTCTGGTACTTCATCAAATGTAGAACTGACCACATCGGCTTTTACAGAACGTTCGATATCCGTTACTTCTTCTGGACGCTCATCAATTAACAAGACAATCAGTTCGGAATCCGGGTGATTCGTTGTAATCGCATTGGCAATTTCTTTGAGCAAGACCGTTTTACCAGCTTTTGGTGGTGCTACAATCAGTCCCCGTTGACCAAACCCAATTGGTGAAATCAAATCAATTGTTCTAGTAGAAATCGGATTTTTTCCCGTGTCTAAATGAATTTGCCGATCTGGGTAAAGTGGCGTTAATCCCGGAAAATGTACTCTTTCTTTCGCAACTTCCGGATTTTCTCCATTAACTGCTTCAACGTGCAGCAAGCCAAAATAACGTTCGTTTTCTTTCGGAGGCCGAACCTTTCCAGAAACTTTATCCCCAGTTCTTAACTCAAAACGTCTGATTTGGGACGCTGAAATGTAAATGTCTTCTGAACTAGAAGAATAATTGATAGGACGCAAGAAACCGAAACCTTCATTCGGAATAATTTCTAATACGCCTTCCATGAAGAAAAATCCTTCTTTTTCCGCGTTTGATTTTAATAAAGCAAAAATTAATTCTCGTTTTGTGAGTTTGCTGTAATAAGCAATTTTATGCTCTTTTGCTAAAGCATAGATTTCTTTAATCGTTAAACTTTCTAAGTATGCAATGGACAGTTTAGCCATGTATGTACCACCTTTTTGAGTTAATAAATAATAATAGGAATAAATGATAATGGAGGGAATTTGAGGGAAGGCTGAAACGACTTGACTCGTCCAGCCTCAGATTTTTACAATTGTGTTTCTGCTGCACTGCTACGGCTAATGTCAGCCCCGATAGCAGAAAGTTTTTCAATAATTTTACTATAACCACGTTCGATATGTTCCACGCCATGAATTTCTGTTTGCCCGTCAGCTAAAAGACCAGCAATGACTAGCGCTGCACCGGCACGTAAATCGGTCGCGGTAACTTTGGAACCTTGCAGTTGGACAGGTCCGCTAATAACAGCCGATCGACCTTCTAGTTTAAATTTCCCGCCCATTCGCTCAATTTCAGCAATATGTTTAAAACGGCTTGGATAAATCGTGTCCGTAATAACGCTACTACCTTCCGCGCGTGTTAAAAGTGCGGTTAGTGGCTGCTGCAAATCGGTTGGGAAACCTGGATACGCATAAGTTTTAATATCTACTTTTTTTACTTTGTCTACTTCTCCTACAAAAATAGCATCTTCCTCAATATCCATCGGAACGCCCATTTCTGTAAGCTTAGCAATGATTCCTTCTAAATGAGTAGGAATAACATTTTCGATTCGTACGCCTTTACCTGAAGCCGCCGCAAGTACCATAAAGGTTCCCGCTTCGATTCGATCTGGAATAATCGTGTGATGGCAACCATGCAGATGCTCTACACCAGTGATGCGAATAGTATCTGTTCCTGCCCCTTTGATAATTGCGCCCATATTAGTTAAAAGTGTTGCAACATCAATGATTTCCGGTTCTTTAGCCGCGTTTTCGATAATTGTTTTTCCTTTTGCACGAACAGCTGCTAGCATGATATTAATTGTAGCGCCTACACTTACAACATCAAGGTAAATTCGCGCGCCTTTTAACTCATCAGCACGTAAATAAATAGCTCCTTGTTCGTTAGTTACTTTTGCGCCTAGAGCTTCGAAGCCTTTAATATGCTGATCGATTGGACGTGGGCCTAAATAACAACCACCTGGAAGACCAATAACGGCTTTCTTAAAACGGCCTAACATTGCACCCATTAAATAATAAGATGCACGTAATTTCTTCACATTGCCTGATGGAAGTGGCATCGAAATCATATCTGTTGGATCAATAACTGCTGTTTTATTATCATAGCGAACCGTGCCGCCAAGTTCTTCTAAAATATCATAAAGTGTATATACATCCGAAATATCTGGTAACCCTTCTAAAACTACTTCAGACTCCGCCAAAATTGCAGCTGGAATCAAGGCCACCGCACTATTTTTCGCACCATCTACTTGCAAAGTGCCAGCTAATTTTTTACCGCCTTGAATAATCAGTTTATCCGTCACAAATGTACCCTTCTTTCCTGAAGCTTGTCATACTTTTTCATTATCCATTAATTTGATTTACTTTGCAAGATGCTTTCTTTAAAAAAAGCCGGGAACTGTCCGCCCCCAAGCTTTCTATTATTGTGGTATATTTTTGACTGGTGTTTTTGCGAGTGCTTCAATATGCGGCTTGATTTTCTTCGATGCTGTATCTTTTATTAACAAAGCTCCTGCGCCAAACACGATGCAGCTATAATAAGTGATAATCCGCCATAAAACTAGCGCCATGAGCAGTTTCGCTGGACCAAGTAACATCCCGAATAGCAAAGTGAAAGTATATTCAGCCCCACCAGCCCCGCCCGGAGTTGGCATGACGGTTGCAAACATAATAATAAACGCATGATACGTAATCGCCATATACAGCCCGATTCCCGTAACACCAATCGCTTGTAAAATGAAAAATGGAATCGAGAAATAAATCCACAGTTGTAGTGTTGTATAAAAACAACAACGCACAATTAATTTCCAGTCTTTCCCAATCCGGCTACTCTCTTCGTGAAAAGTAACAATTTTTTCATCGAGCATATTTCTTAAATTAGCTACTTTTTCTTTTTTCATAAATAATCGCGTTGGTATAAGTAAGATATGGACTAATTTTGTCGTAAATTTTTGGCTTCTACCTACTAAAATAAGTGCGGCAATAACGATGACATGCACGCCAAACCCAAGTAACACGAGGAATTTCAGTTGCGTCACGCCAGTCATTAAATAATGAATTCCAAAAATCAAAATAACTAAAAAGTTCAGCACAACCATCGCTTGATAAATAATGAATTTCACGAGTAAAACCGAGCTTCCTCGGCCCGCATCCATGCCTTGCTTCGTTAACATCACGAGCTGCGCCGGTTGCCCACCAGTTGACATCGGAGTAATCGTATTGAAAAATTGGCCAATCATCGTAATTCGAAAAGAGGAAAAGAACCGTTGCTCTTTATTGGCCGGTTTAGATGCCGTTTGTAAAACGACCGCTTCTAAAAACCAATAAAGAAACATTGCAGCAAATGCCGCCAGTAGCCACCAAGGGTTCACTTTCAACATCGAAGCGAAAAAAGTGGAGATATCTACGCCTTGAAATTGCCAAATAATAAAGCCGATACTAATCGCTAATACAAGCGCAATATTAAATAGATTTTTCTTCGCAGCTCCACTCATAATTTTCACTCCTTCGTTAATAAACCTTGATAAAAGTCCAACCAAATTTGCGCCAGTCGGTCTTCGGAATAATAAGTCGCGCCTCGTTTGGCCGCTTGCAGCATTTCATTATAGTAATCCGCGTCATTTTGTAAACGCTCAATAGCGCGGATAAATCCTGGATTATCGACCTCTTTGACATAGTAACCATCTAAAATTTCTTCATATAAATCCAAATTTCGTAATAATATCGGAACGTCCGAGCTCATCGCTTCCAAAATCGCCATTGGGAACAGCTCGTTGTAGGAAGGCATAAAAAACACATCCGCCATATTGATACAAGCATTCATTTCCGAACGGTCAACAATCCCGATAAATTTCACGTTACTCGGTGGATTATCATAGATTTTTTTCAATTCTTCATAGCCAGAAGTAATTTTTCCAAAAGAAAAGCCGCCAGCCCAGACAAATTGAACATCAGGTAGTTGTTTCGCCACCTCGATAAAATCAAGTACACCTTTACGATGCTGCACTTGCCCAATCCCAATCACCGTAAATTTATCAGCTGGAATTCCATATTTTTCCCGCGCAAGTTGTTTTTCCGCCTTTGGAAGTGGGAAAAAGCTCTTTTTAGAAACGAAATTCGGGATATAATGGATTTTTTCTTCAGGAATATCATATGCAGTTAGTTTCGGTATAAACGAAGGATTAACCACAACAATCTCATCCATGCGCTTATAAAATCCAATCAAATATTTATAAAAAACGACCCGGGCGATCCACGGTAATTTCAGACTACCTTCCATTGTTTCCGGCAGAAAATGAACATATCCAACCCGAACGCCGCGTTTCTTCTTAAAAAAAGTCGAAAGAAAAAAACGGAAATCAACGGTATGATAATGCGTGATATCCGATTTCTCCAAACTATTAATCTTCATATCAATTTCATTTATATATCTTTCTTCTAGCAAGTTCACAAGTTCGCGGTAAGCCGATGCTACACCTTGTCCTTTTACTTTTTCTGCCGAAGATAGCATTGTCAACTTAATCACGCCGCGATGACCTCTCTTTCCTTTGAACATGCGTAGAAGATGAAAGTGAAAATACTTGTGAAGCTATTTTGCTTTTTATTAATGTCGGTTTTACTTTAATCGTCCCATTTTGTCGCTTAGCTCGGTAGATTTCTCGAACTTCATTGTATGTAGATTCAATGTTGATTCCAAATTGGTCCGCAGAAATTGATTCCACTTTGACTCTACCATTTGATGCGACTAATGTTGCGGTGTTTTTATCTGAAAGTATTTTAATTAACAAACTTGCAAGCTCGTAATCTTCATCGAATAAAAAGGCCGTTTCTCTGTCGCTTAAAAAGCCTTCAATACTTTCGTCACGTTTAGCTACAACTGGTAAAGATGCCGCCATTGCTTCAGCGTAAGTTAAGCCTTGCGTTTCTGTCGTTGAGGCACTCACAAAAAGGTCACCTAATTGGTAATATAAACTAATATTTTCCCAGTCCACTGCTCCGGTGAAAATAACATGTGCTTCTAATTGTTTTTCTTCTACTAATTTTTCTAAGTCTTTACGTACCGGTCCATCGCCAACAATAACTAGTTTGGCTGTTGGTTTCGTTTGTAGGACTTCTGGCATCGCGTTAATAATCGCATCGATGTTTTTCTCGTGCGCAATTCTTCCAAGCGAAAGTATCACCGGATCTTCTGCTCCAATACCAAGTGATTTTTTCAGGTCTAAAATTTGCTGTTTCTCAACCGGCGCGAACGATGAAATATCTGTACCTGTTGGAACTGTATACATTAATTTGTGGATACCTTGCTCTTCTAAGTGATGTCTTACTTTTGCTGTTGGCGTAATTATCGCATCATAACTATCACAAAATGATTTGGTCATTTTCCCCACCATAGACGGCGTTAAAATTTTACCTTTCGCAATATAATGCAAGTAATCGACATACATTGTGTGGTAAGTATGGATAGAAGGAATATGATATTTTTTCGCAATTCGCTTACCCAAAAGACCTAATGAGAACTCCGTATGTGTATGGATAACATCTAAATCTAAGCGACCTACTAGCTTGATAAACTTATTCATTCCAGCAATTGCTACACGACGTTCTGGAAAAAAGACAAACGGAATACTTGGTAAACGAAATACACGCCCCTCTTCGCTTTCTCTATCAGCGTTTGGATCGGTTGTCGTAAATATATATACAGTGTGCCCTTGTTTTCTTAGTTCGTTTTCCATAATCATTATCGATGTAGCTACACCGCTAATTTGCGGACTGTAGGTATCCGTAAAAATCCCTATATTCATTACTATCGCCTACTCTCTTCCTCGTTGGTTCATTCATCATTTAATATATTATTATAACATAACTATAGTAAGTCGTATTACATAACTAACTACATTATGACTCATTTATTTTGATAAAACATGCGCCTGAAGCATGATTTTTAATCGGGAAATGTGGAGTGTTTACTTTTATTAAATGAAAGCTATAGTTATCATACCATATTCGCCTTCATAACGATAATTAAATTCCTTCTATAAAAGGCCCTAAGATACACATAAAAAATAACTGGCAAAATCAACGAGTGATCCTACCAGTTATTTTTTATATCATCATAAAGTTTGTCTTACGCTTTACCGTTAGAACCAAACTCTTGAATTTTTTCTGAAACAGTTTTGATAATCGCGTCCACACCAGGGCCGATTACTTTACGTGGATCATAAACTTTGTCATCAGTAGCTAATTTTTCGCGAACAGCTGCAGTCCAAACGATTTGGCATTCAGTGTTAACGTTGATTTTGCTGTGACCTAGTTCAATTGCTTTTTTGATTTGGTGTTCAGGAATTCCAGAACCACCGTGAAGTACAAGTGGAGCACCTGTAAGTTCGGAGATTTCTTTCATTTCGTCAAAACCAAGAACAGGTTCGCCGTGGTAAGGACCGTGTACAGAACCTAATGCTGCAGCAAGTGCATCAATGTTAGCTTCTTTAACTACACGTAAACATTCTTGTGGATCAGCATAGTTGATTCCACCAGTAACTCCGTCTTCGTCTCCACCAACAGTTCCAATTTCCGCTTCAACAGATACGCCTTTAGCGTGCGCGTAATCAACAACTTTTTTAGTCATTTCGATGTTTTCGTCGATTGGGTGGTGAGAGCCGTCGATCATTACAGAAGAAAATCCTGCATCGATAGCCGCTTTACAAGAATCAAAGCTTGAACCATGATCAAGGTGAATCGCAACAGGTACAGTGATTTTCAGGTCTTCTACAAGTCCTTCAGTCATTTTTACAACTGTTTTGAATCCTCCCATGTATTTAGCAGCTCCTTCAGAAACTCCTAAAATAACTGGTGCTTTTTCTGCTTCTGCAGCTTTCAAAATAGCTTGAGTCCATTCAAGGTTGTTGATGTTGAATTGACCAACAGCATATTTTCCAGCTAATGCTTTTTTCAGCATGTCTGTCATGTTAACGATAGGCATAATACAATTTCCTCCCTCAGGAATTTAGGAAAACCATTTTTGATTTCCCCTAAGATTTGAATTTCCGCCGTGAAAAATAGTGGCAGCTATTTTCCCCTAACAAACATATAATAACAGATTTGTGATGAATTTACCATAAAAACTAGAAATTTTTCTGGTGTAAACGCTTTAGCCTCTAAGACGGTCTGAAATTCTTTTTTCATCAGCAAATACTTCTAGTGCTTCTGGAATGACCTCTAATGTGTACGGGGCTTTTCCGCCATATACACCGTCATAACTAACATTTAAATCTGCCTCACTTTTGATTACAACTTTATTGGTGCGCACATGAATTACATGCGGACTAGTTAAATGCGCGCCTTTTTTTATGGAAGCAAAAAGTTGAAATAATTTTTTGGGAGATACCTTTTTTAAAATTAAAAGTTCGAACATGCCGCTGTTTAATTCGGCTGGTGGGCAAAGCGTTTCCATCCCGCCAACTGAATTCGATTTATTGACGAAAAATAGCAGAATTTCGCCTTTGAAAACTTCATCATTGTAGGCAATTTCCACACTCACTGGTGATAATTTGGGGAGAACAGTGAGTCCGCTGAAAAGATAGGCTAATCTACCCCATTTAGATTTCATCGATTCTTTTACGGCGTAAGTTATTTCCGTGATTTTTCCGCCTGCTGCATTATTAATGAAAAATTCGGTTTCATTAGCTTTACCGATGTCTACGCGAATTGTTTCTTGTTTGGCGATAATTTGGAGTGCTTCGAGTGGATCTTTAGCAACATTTAATGCCCGTGCATAGTCATTCGTTGTGCCTACTGGTAAAATCCCTAGCTTCGGCCTTTTTTCGACTTGCATTAAACCATTAACGACTTCATTGACCGTTCCATCGCCGCCTGCCGCAATTACCACATCATAACCTGATTCCGCCGCTTGTCGCGCAATTTTCGTCGTGCTCTTTGGCGCTTTAGTTGACGGGACTAAAGTTACTTCAAAGTCTGCTTCTGTTAAAATTTTCTCTGCGTCTGGAAGTAATTTTCGAAATTTATTTTTCCCTGCTGCCGGATTGTATACTATCATCGCTTTCTTCTGCAAATTGCCGCTCCCTCTTTCCTATAGATATTGTTAGTTTCCTATTTTGGCTTCTTGATGTCAACTTGTTTGACCAGAAAAGAAAAATCCCTTTATTTAGAGTCTTTTTACCTATTACAAAACACATGCCTCTACTTCGTTAAAATTACATTTTGTGTACCATTTTGAAATTATATTACTTTTACATTAAAAAACATGTGCAATTAGGTTCATTGTTGCTTATAGCCATTGACTACGACTTCACGTATTGTCATAATTAGTGTAGAATAATTTTATTTCTTATTGAAAGTAGTGCAGTTAGGAGAGGATTTAAACTTTGAAAAAATTAGTAAAATCGGCGGTTGTTTTTACAAGCCTTGCTTTTATTGGCGTGTCCGCTACCATGATTACAGAGAAAGCAAGTGCAGCTTCCACAGAAACAGTGCAAAATGTAGATGACCAATCTATCTATATTCCCCAAGGAGTTAGGGACGGGACTGCTACGGAAGAACATGACGGCTTTGAAGATGGAACTAATAGCGTACTGAAGTCTGTACCTTTACTTCGCGCAACAGCAGGATATCCTGACGTTAATTCCTATATTAAATCAAATAAATTTTCAAGCGCATCCATTGAAAAACAATTGCAAAGTCAATTTCCTAAGTTTAATTACCGTAATGGTTACGGGAAACCAGAAGGAATTGTCATCCACGAAACAGCAAATAATTCTTCTACTATCACAGGTGAAATTAGTTACATGAGTAGAAACTACAATAATGCCTTTGTTCATTCATTTGTAGATAAATCTCGTATTATCCAAATCCACCCTACCGAAAACGGTGTATGGGGAGCCGGCCAATATGCCAATGCTCGCTTTATCCAAGTTGAATTAGTTCGTTCGAAAACATTTGACGAATTTGCTCGTTCTATTAATAACTACGCCTATTACGCGGCTTACCTGCTAGATCAATATAATCTTCCAGTTGATAGTGCTCACAGTGATGGCAAAGGAACAGTTTGGTCGCATGATGCGGTTACACGTTATCTTGGCGGTACAACGCATACGGACCCCGTTTCTTATTTCAACCAATGGGGCTATAACTTCAATAGTTTTGTGACGTTGATTAACGAAAAATATAACGCCATTCAAGCAAGCAAAGTCTCTTACGACAAAATCGAATATGATAAAGGCGTAACTGCTTATGCTCGAGTAAAAACTGCACCTTACAATGCTGTTTGGACAAGACCTTACAAAACAGAAGGCGCAAAACTTGTGAATCCACTATCATCGTATGTTGGCAAAAACATGCGTATCTTGCGCGAAGCTAAAACGCCAATCACCACTTGGTACCAATTTAGCATCGACGGCAAGACAATTGGTTGGGTCGACACACGCGCACTTGATACATTCTACAAACAAAGCATGGAAACACCTGCCAATTTAACGCGTTATGTTGTGGCAAATAAAGCGAACGAAGCTTACTACAAAGTTCCTGTCGTGGATGCCGATGTTAAATGGGGCACTTTATCCACTTATAAAAACGAAAAATTAACCGTTGATAAACAAGCAACTGTTGAGGGACAACTTTGGTATCGCGTGAGCGCAGGATCTACTTTTATTGGCTGGACGAAAGCTGCGAACTTAACAGCAACTTCTCCTTTCGATAAAATTGAATACGATAAAGGCGTAACTGCTTATGCCCGAGTGAAAACAGCTCCAGGTAATGCCGTTTGGACGAAACCTTACAAAACAGAAGGTGCTAATTTAGTTAATCAGCTGTCTGTCTATGCTGGTAAAAACATGCGTATCTTGCGCGAAGCTAAAACACCAATCACCACTTGGTACCAATTTAGTATTGATGGCAAAACGATTGGTTGGGTTGACACACGTGCACTTGATACATTCTACAAACAAAGCATGGAAACACCGACTAATTTAACCCGTTACGTTGTGGCAAACAAAACGAACGAAGCTTACTACAAAGTTCCTGTCGTGGATGCCGATGTTAGATGGGGCACTTTAGCAACGTACAAAAACGAAAAATTAACCGTCGATAGCCAAGCAACCGTTGAAGGAGAACTTTGGTATCGCGTACGAACAAGTACTACTTTTATCGGCTGGACAAAAGCTTCCAACTTAACAGCTACGTCACCATTTGATCCAATCGAATATGATAAAGGCGTAACCGCTTATGCACGAGTAAAAACTGCGCCGGGTAATGCCGTTTGGACAAAACCATATAAAACAGAAGGCGCTAATTTAGTTAATCAGCTTTCTGTCTATGCTGGTAAAAACATGCGTATCTTGCGCGAAGCTAAAACACCAATCACGACTTGGTATCAATTTAGTATTGATGGTAAAGTAATTGGTTGGGTTGACACGCGTCCACTCGATACATTCTACAAACAAAGCATGGAAACACCGACTAATTTAACTCGTTACGTTATCCCAAGCAAAACTGGCGAAGCGTACTATAAGGTTCCAGTTGTGGATGCCGATGTTAGATGGGGCACTTTAGCAACATACAAAAACGAAAAATTAACTGTCGATAGCCAAGCAACCGTCGAAGGACAGCTTTGGTATCGCATAAGAACAAGCACTACATTTATCGGTTGGACAAAAGCTTCTAACCTTAGTGCTACTAAATAACAAAAACTCCCAGCCACACTCGGCTGGGAGTTTTTTATCGTCTTATTTATTGTTAAGTGCTGCGCCAACAAAATCTTTGAACAAGCTTTGTGGACGGTTTGGACGAGAAATGAATTCTGGGTGATATTGACAAGCGACGAACCAAGGGTGATCAACTAGTTCAACTACTTCAACTAGGCGACCATCTGGGCTTGTTGCAGAAACAATCATGCCAGCTTCTTCCATTTGCTCTCTATATTCGTTATTGAACTCATAACGATGACGGTGACGCTCTTCTACAAGTGTTTTACCATATGCAGCCTCTGTTTTTGTTCCTTGCTTAATACGCGCTGGATAAAGGCCTAGACGAAGCGTTCCACCCATGTTTTCGATATTTTTTTGTTCTGGTAATAAATCAATGATGTTGTGATTTGTTTCTGGTTCGATTTCTGCGGAATGTGCTCCTTCAAGCCCAAGAACATTACGAGCAAATTCAACCGTTGCCAGTTGCATACCTAAACAAATACCGAAATAAGGTACTTTATTTACACGAGCGTACTCAATAGCAGCAATTTTACCTTCAATGGCACGATCCCCGAAACCACCAGGAACTAAGATACCATCAATGTCTTTCATGATTTCAGCAACATTTTCTTTTGTTACTTTCTCGGAATCAATCCAGTCGATTTCGATTTCAGCATCATGATCATATCCAGCATGACGAAGTGCTTCTGCTACAGAAAGGTAAGCATCTTGCAAGGAAACATATTTACCAACTAAACCAATACGAACTTTTTTGGAAAGGTTTTTCACGCGGTGTACTAAGTTTTTCCAATCAGTCATTTCCGCTTGTGGTGCTTCTAATTGCAAGTGTTCTAGGACGATGTCATCCATTTTTTGTTTTTGTAAAGAAAGTGGTACGTTATAAAGTGTTTCTTCATCGCGAGATTCAATAACCTCAGATGCTTTAATATCACAAAATAGCGCAATCTTATCTTTCATTTCTTGTGAAACTGGTTGCTCTGTACGAACAACGATAATGTTTGGTTGAATTCCTAGGCTGCGAAGTTCTTTTACACTATGTTGTGTTGGTTTTGTTTTCATTTCGCCAGCTGCTTTGATGTAAGGAATTAACGTTGTGTGGATATAAAGTACGTTTTCCGCACCAACATCACTTTTAATTTGGCGAATTGCTTCTAAGAATGGTAAAGATTCGATATCCCCAACCGTTCCACCAATTTCAGTGATAATAATGTCTGAATTGGTCATGCGAGCTGCACGGAAAACACGATCTTTTAATTCGTTTGTAATGTGTGGAATAACTTGCACAGTTCCACCTAAGTAATCCCCGCGACGTTCTTTTTTAATAACTTCTGAGTAAACTTTACCAGTTGTCACGTTGCTGTATTTATTTAAGTTAATATCGATAAAACGTTCGTAATGGCCAAGGTCTAAGTCTGTTTCTGCGCCGTCATCCGTCACATAAACTTCCCCGTGTTGGTATGGACTCATAGTTCCTGGATCCACGTTGATGTATGGATCAAATTTTTGAATGGTCACACTAAGTCCACGATTTTTCAGCAAACGTCCTAGTGATGCTGCTGTGATTCCTTTTCCGATTGACGAAACTACGCCACCTGTAACGAAAATATACTTTGTCATGTTAAAAAAATCTACTCCTTCCTGAAATGAAAAACTTGCAGGGTTCTGACGATTTTCCTGCTGGGGTGGGAAATTGCCAGATAAAACAATATTGTGATTATCTTTCTAACGTATCCATCACAATTTCAAGTATTTTGTAAACCAAAATAAAAAACACTCCGCCTACTTCATAAAAGTAAGGGAGCGTCGATTCTCATAAATATCCGTCCCTATAAAAGGGAGCCCAAATAAAATACTACTAATGATAGCGATAGAAGTCAAGTCTTTATTTTATGAAACCGCCATCAATCCATTAAGTACGCTAAAAAAAATCAGACAGACACTTTTCCACAAAATGGAGGTGCCTATCTGATTAACAGTTAGTTATTATTTATCTTCTGGGTCTTCTGTATAATCGCCATCAGAATAATCATCTTCTACAGTAGCTAAATCGCCTTCGATTCCGTCTGGTAAGTGATCATCGTCATCTTCCTCTTCGTCAAGTAAAACGTCAGCAAGAGAGATTTCTTCTTCACCAAGCTCTTCCACGATTTCTTCATCATCGTAGTCCACGTCATCATCCAAGATTTCTTCATCTTCGTCGTCATCATCGTCTGATTTACGTTTTTTCTTAGGAGTCGTTTGTGTTTGAACTTCTTCATCAATTGCATCCATTGGATACCATGCACGAAGTCCCCACGTGTTGTTTCCTAATGAAATAAAGTTACCATCAATATTCATATCTGTATAAAATTGAACAAGACGCTCCCTTATTTCTGCATCTTTCAAACCTAGGAACGCTTGAATCTCTTTCACTAATTCAGGGAAAAGAATAGTTTCTTTTCGTTGTTCCAAAATAAAATGTGCAACATCAATTAAAGATAGTTCACTACGTTCTTCTTGCGTTAAGTTCTTTAAATCCAAAACTGGCACGCCCTTTCTATCGTAATTCCAATTTATTTAGCTGTTATTTTTTCGTTCAGCCCAACTTCACTATTTTACATGTTATTTCTGGCAAGTACAACCTAAATTTTCTTAATTACATCAATTCTTCTTGACTATTTTATATCCGATGTAAAAGAAAAGGATGGCCATTAAAAGAATTGGGATCGATCCAAGTTGAAAGTCGTAGAGAATATAGATTGCGACGCACAGAAACACGAAAAGCAGCGCCAAAATTATTAATCGCTTCATCATATGCTCTCCCCGTTTTTTCAATTACCTATGTTTCTATTAACTTTAGTACATTTTGGTTATGACGTCAACGAGTAACCTATAAATTTAGGATATCACATTTTTTCTGGTGCTGATACACCAAGCAGCGTCAAACCATTTCTAAGAGTAATTTGTGCTGTCTTAATAAGCGCTAGTCTTGCTTTCGTTACTTCTAAATTATCCATATCAAGTACTTTATTGCTATTGTAGAAACGGTGGAATGCAGTCGCTAAATCATTTAAGTAACGAACGATACGATGTGGCGCTCTTTTGGCAGCAGCCTCCGCAACAACATCCGCGAACTCACCTAATACTTTTAATAAATCATATTCTGCTTCGGTTTGTAACAAGCTCATGTCCGCATCTTTAGTAACTTCTAAACCTTGTTCTTTACCAGAACGTAAAATGCTAGAAATTCTGGCGTGCGCATATTGTACATAATAAACTGGATTATCATTTGACGTCGATTTTGCTAAGCTCATATCGAAGTTCATGTGTGTATCAGAGCTACGCATTGCGAAGAAATATCTTGTCGCATCAAGGCCAACTTCTTCAATTAAGTCGCGCATCGTAACTGATTTACCAGTACGTTTACTCATTTTAACTTGAACGCCGTCTTCGAATAAGTGAACTAGTTGAATGATTTCTACTTCTAGTTGATTTGGCGAGTAACCAAGTGCTTCAATTGCCGCACGCATCCGCGGAATATAACCATGGTGATCTGCTCCCCAAATATCAATTAACACATCAAAGCCACGCTCTAATTTGTTTAAATGATAAGCGATATCTGGTAAGAAATAAGTGTAGCTACCGTCCGTTTTGATTAAAACGCGGTCTTTATCATCTTCAAAATCTGTTGTTCTCAACCAAGTCGCGCCATCTTGCTCATAAATATAGCCATTTTCGCGCAAACGTTCTAACGCTGGCAACACTTTATTTTCTTCGTATAGAGATGTTTCTGAAAACCACTCATCAAAAGAAACACGGAATTCTTCTAAGTCCGCACGTAATTTCCCAGTTTCAAATGCTAGTGCATCAACACGGAAAACGGAACGACGCTCTTCTTCACTCGCATTCACATATTTATCGCCATATTTAGCAGCTAAATCTTTCCCAAGGGAGATAATATCAGCACCGCGGTAGCCATCTTCTGGGAATTCAGATTCTAGGCCTAGCGCTTCAAAATAACGCGCTTCTGCTGAAAGAACTAAATTATTGATTTGATTTCCGGCATCGTTAATATAATATTCTCTTGAAACATCAAATCCGGCCATGTTCATGATGTTAGCAAGTGAGTCTCCGATTGCAGCGCCACGTGCATGCCCTAAATGCAAGTCGCCAGTTGGGTTTGCGGAAACAAATTCAATTTGGAATTTTTCTCCTTTACCAAAATCAGACTCTCCGTATTTTTTATCTTCGGTTAAAATAACTGGAACTAAATCGGTTAAATAAGCATTATCTAAGTAGAAGTTAATAAAACCAGGCCCAGCAATTTCTACTTCTTTAATTAATTTGTTATCTTTTTTAAGTTCTGGAACGATACTTTCGGCAATTTGACGCGGGGCTTTCTTAGCTACTCTAGCAAGCTGCATCGCAATATTAGTCGAATAATCTCCATGCTTTTTATCTTTTGGTACTTCGAGTAAAATTTCTGGTACTTCTGCTTCTTCTAAACCAACCGCTTGAACAACTGCTTGTTTGATATGTTCAATTAGTTTGATTTGGTTCTCTTGCATGACATTCATTCTGCGTCCTCCTCTATTTTCATTAAAACAGTATATGAGCCAATGTATTCGCCGTGACTTAGCAAATCATATTGAAATGCGACTTCACTCAGCACATCCGGCTTATTTTCATATAGTTCTTCCATTGAAACTAATTCTGATTCTAATTGTAATTTCCCTGCTCCTGAATCAACAGACGCAGTACTTCTCCGATTATCTCGAAAAAAGTGCATTCTCATATTTACGGCACCACTTCTCATTAAAAGCAGTTCGTTGTCAGCAATTTTAAGAACCGTACGAATTGTTCCAGCTAATTGTTTTTCCTCATAATGCAGATACCGATTACCTTTATCGCGGTAAAAAACACCCGAAACAGACATATCGGATTTTTCTTCTGCATCCATCTGACGGATGACATTGGTGATATGAATAGTTACTTTTTTTCGTTCCATTTGATTGGCTGTCATATCGCTTATTTACCCCTTTCCGGTCAGAAGAATAGACGCATTATATTATAGTGAAAAATAGCATGAAAAGCAACAGGTTAAAATGACGTTAGACCAAATATTGCTAAAATCACATTTAGAACAAACGGAATCACAGTATCAAAAATCGGTTGAATCGTAAATTCGGAGATAGGCGTTACCGCAACTACTAGGAAAATAAGTATCGCATATCGTTCTAGCGGTTCAAGTTTGGCTCTAGCAGACATTGGTAAAAACTCTACTAAAATTTGGTAGCCATCCAGTGGCGGAAGTGGAATTAAGTTAAATACAAATAATACTAGATTTAAGTCCACAAAAATCATTAAAAATGTTTCTGTAACCGAGCCATATGTAAAGAAAGAAAAATTTAAAAACAGTGCATAAAAACCAATACCAACAATCGCAAGGAATAAATTACTGATTGGACCAGCAAGCGAAACAAGTATACTGCCAAGTCGGCGCTTCTTTAATTTAAATCGATTGACTGGGGTCGGTTTAGCCCAACCGAAACCGGCAATTAAGATCATCAGTAAACCGAATAAATCAATATGTACAATTGGGTTCAAGGACAATCTCCCTTGATTTTTGGCTGTGTCATCCCCAAAAGCGAGCGCAACCAAAGCATGAGCCCATTCATGGATGGTAAAAGCAATTAATAATGTAGCAACAACATAAGGTATCATTTCTAGTGGGTAAGCGAGAAAACTAGGCATAAGTGCCTCCTTTATCTTTTATAGAGTAATTTTTATATGCTATAATGAAAAAAACGTTGATCGAGGTGAGAAAATGCCATTTGTTACCATTCAATTTTTAGAAGGTCGTACGGACGATCAAAAGAAAGCTTTAGTGAGCGAAGTAACTGAAGTTGTTTCCAAAAACCTAAAAGCACCGAAAGAAAACATTCATGTAATTTTAGAAGAAATGAAAAAAACAGATTACGGTGTTGGCGGCGTAAGAAAATCAGATATTTAAGCGTACTAGAAGCAAGGTTTATCGCCTTGCTTTTTTATTTTTCTTTGAGGGAATGCGCATGAATAATCGAAATCATTCTTTCCGCAATTTCTTGATCCACTCGCCCGCTCTCGATAAAATCAAGCGGATAATACAATTTTATATCCGTCCGCCGCTCCCGACCAATCGCTTCAACAACTGGAGATTCGGTCGATAATTCGCGTAACTCCCCGTTTCCCATCAAAAGTTTAATCGGGTCTTTCCCGCTACCAACTCCTGGAAGATAGTAATCGTAAGGCAAATCGCTGGAAGAATCAATCACTAAATAATACGACGGGTCAATATCTGCTTTTTCAAGTAGTCCTTTTAGTTCTGCATAAAATTCAGCATCTTCTTTTGGATCGTAGTTGGTGTATCTAAGCAATCTCCTATTCAAAAAGCGGCTACACAAATCACTTAAAATCGGATCAGCTTCCTCTTGCCAAATGGAAAAGTAGTACATCAACACAATATCATCCAGTACGATATACTCTTTTAAACTTACTTCATTCAAAAAGAATGGTAGTACTTGAATCGGTGTAACCTGAAATTCATAGCCAGCGCAATATAACTTTTTGGCGCGCTCGAGGATTTTCCATAATAATACTTCACCGCTTCGACTAACTGGGTGAAAATATACTTGTTGATACATTTGGTAGCGACTCATAATATAGTCTTCTACCGCATGCATTCCAGAATATTTCACAATGACCCCATTGCCATCTGGACTTGGCCTTAACACCCGCAAAATCCGCTCGATATCAAACTTCCCGTAACTAACGCCGGTATAATAAGCATCTCGCAGTAAATAATCCATTCGATCCGCATCAATCTGACTAGAAATCAACTTCACTAGCGTTTGATTAGGATAGTTTTTCTTAATAATAGCGGCAACTTTTAGCGGAAACTCTTCTCCAACCCGCATCAATACTTCACTGACTTCGGTATCACCAATAATAATCTCCTGTGTATAAGCCTCATGATCCGTCCCAAAAACCTTTTCAAAAGCGTGTGAAAATGGACCATGACCTAAATCATGTAAAAGCGCAGCGCACAAAGCAACCATACGCTCTTCCGGATCAAGTTGCGGCTCATTCGCAAACGTCACATCAATGATTTGCCGAACGATTTCGTAAACGCCTAACGAATGATTAAAACGGCTGTGTTCCGCCCCGTGAAAAGTGAGCGAGGTCGTCCCCAATTGGTGTATTCGCCGCAAACGCTGAAACTCTTTTGTAGCAATTAAATCCCAAATTAATTTATCAGAAACATGTACATATCCATGCACTGGATCTTTGAATACTTTTTCTTCCAGTAGTTTCTCTGTTAAATAACTCATGCAGCCCTCTCCTCTCAAGTAAGTTCACGCAAGCACTTTATCATTCCTTGCAATTAAGCGTTCGTAATAAGCTGGAAAAAGATCCAGTTCTTCTGGTGTAAGCGTACCCGATACCAGTTCGCCAGCATAGTGCCGCAAGCTGTTGAATAGTCGCACCAATGTTTCATTTATGCTTATCTCGGTCTTCATTAAATCTGAAAGTGAACCCATAACAGTAGAATCCACATCCGGGAACGTATATTTTGTTTGCTTGTCTTTACCACTAATCGTGTAGAAATCCCGAATTAATTCCGAGCGAGCTGTTTGATTTCCTTCAATCGCTAAATAAATTTGAACTGCCACGCCTTTAGCCATCCTGCGCTGAGAAATACCAGCAAACTTTTTCCCACGAATACTAAGGTCATAACTACCAGGACAATAAGAATTCACGATTTCTTTCGCGTCAATTACTTCATTACAGTCCACGAACATGTCTTTTATCAGCGTAAACATTGTTTCATAGCCTCGCTCAATCGCGATTCCTCGTTCTGCATCTGGTAGCACCATCGACAAATTAAGCACTCCGGAATCCAGTACTACGGCTAACCCGCCGGAGTTTCGGACAACTACGCGGTAACCTTGTTCTTGTAAAAAAGCAATTCCTTTATCTATATCAGGCAACTTAGAATCTTGTATTCCAAGCGAAACGGTTTTTTCATGCACCCAGCCGCGAACGGTGGACGGCGCCATTCTCGCTCCAACTGAACGACATAGCGTATCATCTGTAGCAAATGATTGAATCGCATCAAAAGCTGGATTAATAGTTGTATTATCAATGAAGCGCCATACATCTTGTTTTAGTAAGGTGTTTTCAATATTCATCTCTATGTCCTCCATGATTTTCTTTTTGTTATTATAGCATACCGACACCAAAATTAGATACAAACGGCTTAAAATAGCCATTTAATCGTGATTTTCGTTTTTTGGGCAGTTATTTAACTTTTTTGCGTTTAATGTTGAAAACTAGGGCTGTAATGATTGATATAACAACCGATTTTACGATTATATCTTTTTTCATTTCTATCGCCTCATTTCCTTTATCTTATTATAACAAACTTACCATACAAAAAAACCTAACTTCTATAAAAGAAATTAGGTTCTTTATATCTAAAAGCCTAGGGAGCTTTTTTAGCAAAAGTATTACCAGTTGTAGCGGTCTTCATTGTCGCGACTTGAGCGTTTTGGGGAATTGCCCCACATGCGGTAAAGCACATATCCAATACCACCTAATATAATAACTGGGAATAAGAAGTGTAGTGTGATTCCAACGATATCAAGTACGATATTAAGTGCGATAAATCCTAAAATAATGGTGAAAAATATTTTCCAAAAACTGTTCATGATTATTTCCTCATTTCTAATTTTTATTTACTACTTGCAAGTGGAACATTGTTTATTTCCTTGGCTTGAACGAGTAATTCGTTGTCTTGAACGACGATTTTATACTGTTTATTCTTTTTAAGTTGTGTAGTTGACATGAAGTTAACTTTACGACTGTTTCCTTGATTATCTAGACACGACTCGTGGAAAGAATAGCCTTTGAACTTTGACTTAGTAACTTCTTTCCCATCGTTTTTGATTGTAACGTAATATGTATTTGCTGCTGTTCCGACTGGTGCTGAAAATTCAATTACAACCATTGTTAGTACAAAAATTGCAGCCAGTAAACCGAAAAGTCCCTTTTTCATTGTTTTTACCGTCCTTTTTTGTTGATAAGTTTATTATAGAGGACATCTAAAAACGGAACGAACGGCTCTAGGCTGAAAATTGGTACATCCTAAGTCTTATTTTCATTCGGGCATAAAAAAGGAGCCTAGCTTAGTTAACTAGACTCATTTCATATTAATTTTTTTCAATCCATTTATAGTTTTCTGACCCAATTGGATACGTTGTGTAATTTTTTAGGTTACTTTTTTGCAAGTAGGCGCGGCCACCTTGGTATAGCGGAATAAGTACGGCATTATCTTTTAGCAAAATTTGTTCTGCTTCTAGTAATGCTTGCCATCTTTTTTCCGGATCCGCCGAAAGCTTACCTTTAGCGCCAAGGACTAGTTCGTCGTATTTGGCGTTCGAGAAGCCTGTATGGTTACCTGGGCTGTTTGTTAGGAATAAGTTTAGGTATGTGAGTGGGTCTTGGTAATCCCCACCCCAGCCACCTAGTAGCAGTTCAAAATCTTGTGTAACGTCCGCTTGGAAACTTGCTTGGTTGGTAATATTTTTTAATTTGATTGTTAGACCGGGCAAATTTTCTTCTAATTGATTTTGGATAAATTCGGTTTGTTTGCGTTGTAAAGATGTATCGCCACTCGTTAAAGTAAGTGTTAATTCGGATTTACCGATTTCTTTTAAACCTTGTTTCCATGCGTTTGTAGCTTCTTGTTGGTCGAATTTAAGCAAGTCACCGTTTTGTTTGCGGAAATCTTCTTTTGTTTCCGGGTCAAACATGATACCACCTGGCACATCGCCGTTTAATGCTTTTGAACCATTAGCGAGTAACGTGTTGACCATGCCTGTTTTATCAATCGCCATCGCTAAACCACGGCGCAAGTTCAAGTTTGCTAAATCCGTTTTCACACCGTCTTTGCCTTGATTCATTTTCATGTAGACAGAGCGTCCAGTTGCTTCCTTATGGAAATTTTCATCGTCTTTATATTGCTTCACAAATTCGCCGTCAAGCTCGACACGGTCCAATTTGTTGGTATTGTATAAATTTAAAGCCGCATTAGTATCTTTTACGACTGTTACATGAATTTTCTCTGTAGGGACATTTTTTTCATCCCAGTAAGTTGGATTTTTGACGTAATCCCACGTCATATTTGTGCCATTCCAGTTTTCTAGTTTGAATGGGCCGTTGGAAATAAGTGTGTCGCTTTTCGTTCCGTAACGATCGCCTTGTTTTTCTACGAACGCTTGATTTTGTGGGAAGAATGTTCCAGTTGTCAGGAGTTCTTTAAAAATTGGCACTGGATTTTCTAGTTGAATTTGTAGTGTTTTGTCGTCTAGCGCTTTAATACCAAGCTCGTCCGGTGACATTTCACCTTTCAAAATTTGGGTAGCGTTTTTGACGATTTCTTCCATTTGTGGTCCGTATGCTGCGGCTGTTTTTGGATCCACTACTTTTTTCCATGCGTACTCGAAATCATGCGCTGTCACGGGGTCGCCGTTTGACCAATTGGCATCATCACGAATTTTGAAAATAAGTGTTTTCCCGCCATCTTTTTCTTCGGGTTCACTGGCAGCCAGAGCTAGCGCCGGTTTCCCGTTTTTATCTAATCGATATAATCCTTCAAAAATCTGATTGATTACTCGGAAACTTACGCTATTGTCCGCGAGTGTTGGGCTTGCATTTGGAATCCCACTCGTTTCCATGATGTTCACAACTTTTGTTTTCTTATCGGATGTTACTTTTTCACTTTCCCCTTTATCGCCAGACTGACATGCTGTAAGTACTAGTAAACATAGCAAACTGAGTGCCACTACTATTTTTCTGGCTGTTTTATGCAAATTTTCTCCTCCTCTTTTTTGTAAGCGCTTTTTGATTACGCAAAAAAATGACGGACTTCCTGCCACATGCGCGCAGAACTTCCGCCACCATTATAAACCGAAACTGTATCAATTGTAAATATAAACTGTTATATTTTTATTTCTTATTAAGGTAAACTCCTGAACCAACAACAATCACACACATCGCCATTAACATTGCTAACATTAAGTAACTGGGATCGTTCCGCATAAATAAAGCAAGGATAAAACAGATTGTACCAGCTATATTAAGTGTAACAGTTGTAATTTTTCTAAGTAGATTTCTTGACCATGCATCGATCTTTTTAAAACCAATCATCGTTAAAAATTTAAAAAGTTTTTTCGAGTATTGAATGTATGCCGCAACAACAAACATGAACGCTCCCGCTGTGACTAACGACAATCTACCAGTCGGGATATCATAACCTAGCGCGTAGACAATAATACTCATCTGGATAATCGTTAATAGCACTAACAATAACCTAAAACAATATTCAAATTCCAACAAACTCTCTTGGTTCACTTTTTCTTTCCCGTAATATTCTGTCCCTGTAAACATAATCATTAAAAACGGAATCAGAATTAAGCCGAGCCACTTTTGCATAAACATATCTGGGGAGAAGTCCGTACCGAAATGCACCGCCACTTCAGAAGGTAGTAGCGGATATAACACAGCAGAAATCCCTACTGTGAAAAGAATTATCATACTAGGAAATATACCAACTTTCCTCATTCCCCTCACCTCTTCCAACCTTTTATTGGCAGTAGGCGACAAGTTCCTCCCTTGTTTCGATAAGTTGAACTTTCTCAGTATTCGCTAATTGCTCTTTCGTTTCATCAAAACCTTGTTCAGATAATGCACGTGTCGCTGGTAAATAAACTAATACAGAAAAGCCTGCCCTACTTAACTGTATAACCGTAGTTTTCACGCAAAAATCAAATGCTAAACCCCCAACAAGCACTAAATCTACTTTTTGTTCCCGCAAATATTCGAGTACACCTGTTGAAAGCTGTTCGACGATATCGTGGTAACAGGCGCCATACGGATGAATGTCCGGCTCCATGCCTTTCCAAATAAAGTAATCATAATCTGTCACAACTGGCAAACCGTCTAGCAATTCAAAACCTTTCGTACCAGGTTCGCAGTGCCTCACCCAAGTAAGGTCCGCATTTGGATACTTAAGTTCAGCCAGCATTTCATCTTTTGAGTCAACTACCCAAACGGCATTTTGCGGGTGCGCATCTTTACTTCCAATTCGAAGTGACGCAAGACTCGCCATGAAATTCAGCTCTGGAACGATTTTATCTCCGCCCGGAACCGGCAATTCATCCGGACAAAGTGGCGTAAAGCCCTTTTGTGCATCAATATCAAAAGCAGCAATTTTCATTTAGCTTTCCTCCAAGTTTCTATAAGTTAATTGGGCAAACTGGCCAAAACGCGTTACTTCTTCTAGCTCTAACGCATGCTCCCTGTCTTCCTCGAACAACGGAATTCCTTTTCCTAAAATAATTGGCGCAATCGTTATGACGAAGCGGTCAATCGCTCTTTCCTTTAAAAATTGCTTCACTAACTGCGCGCCGCCTACAAGCCAAATTTTTTCGCCGTCGATGTTATTTAGCCAAGTGTCTACAGTTCCGGCCACAAAGTCCGCGTATTCGTCTTTTGTGCCCGCTTTTGTATTGGAAAAAACGTAGACATCTTTTTTGCTATAAGGGAATGTGTCGGTGAGCGAAAAAATTTGTTGATATGTGGTTCGACCCATCACAACCGTATCCACGTTGTCAAAGAAAGCTTCATAACCTGCATCGCCTTCGCTATCAATCGATTCTAGCCATTCCACGCTACCATTTTCATCGGCAATATAACCATCCAAGCTAACGGCGATATATAGCGCAACTTGTTTTTCACTCATAATCATTCAAATCCTTTCACGACTAATTTTCCAATCATTTTTCCGGATGAAATTATTTGGTGAGCTTCTTCTATCGTTGCCGCGTTAATTGGGGATAAAACCTTATTTAGCGTCGTCTGTAACATCCCTCCATCCAGCATATGCGCGGCCTTTGTTAAAATTTCATGTTGTTTTACTTTATCATCGGTATCATATTTCGAGCGAGTAAACATAAATTCATAGCTAAACGTAGCACTCTTATCTTTTAAAAGGGACATTTTCACAGGTTCCGCAAGTTCGACAATCGAGCAAATTTTTCCTTGTGGGCAAATCGCTTCTTGCATATCGTCCCAGTGTGCATTTGTATTATGCAAACATAAAATAAAATCGACACCTTTTTCGTAACCAAGATTTTTCAGTTGTTTTGTTAGATTTTCACGGTGATTAATGACGTGGTTCGCGCCGTGGTTCTTCGTCCATTCTATCGTTTCCGGGCGTGATGCTGTAGCGATGACTTCGAGACCGATGTTTGCGGCTAATTGGGTGGCGACCGAACCAACACCACCAGCCCCATTAATAATTAAAATCGATTTTCCGCTATCTTCTTCTACAATCCCTAAACGATCAAAAAGCGCTTCCCAAGCCGTAATAGTTGTCAGTGGCATCGCAGCAGCCTCTTCTACGCTTAAACTACGTGGTTTCGCACCAACTAACCGTTCATCAATTAAAGTGAATTCAGCATACGCTCCGGGCCTTGTGACGTCGCCAGCAAAATAAACTTCTTGCCCAGTTTTAAATAAAGTCACGTCTGAACCAATCTCCACTACTTCCCCAACTGCATCCCAGCCTAAAATCCGCACTTCCTCTCCGCTGATTTTAGTTGCTTCGCGTTGTTTTGAATCGACCGGATTGATCGAAATTGCTTTGATTTTCACTAATAAATCATGTGTTCCGGGTTTTGGTTGCGCGATTTCTATATCCATAAAGTCAGTTGACGCGTTCGTTAATCCTACTGCTTTCATTTGACAACACCTCTCGTTTCCTTTTCCCGAATTTCTTAAAATAATGCACATTTAAATAAAAAAAGCCTTCCCGATTTTACCGAGAAGGCTTTAAAACTTATTTTTCGTCGAGCAATTCGCTGTCTTTGAATTTCATTTTCGCGTGACAGGCTGGACATTTTATTTTTAATTTACCTCCGTGGGAATGAGTGTGGTCGCTATCTTCTTTTTTAGTCAGCAGCATGTTGGCCGCCTTTTTTAGTAGTGGGATAGCAATAATAACACCGATGATTGTGAACATTGCTATAACCCCGATAAACACTAAGGTAAGAGCAATTATAGCGATAAAAGCTTTTTTCAAAAAATGACCTAAATCAACTTGTTCTTCCATCTAAACCAACTCCTCTAATTGATACGTTCATCATATCATGAAGCGGCATTAATTGCAGTGATGATGGTGCGCATGATTCCCTTCAAGTTGAATCGTACTATGTTCTAAAGAGAAATTTTCTTGTAAATAATGCTCGATATCCGCCAAAATTTTATCACGGTCAGCATCTTCACTTACGGTCAAATGAGCTGTAAGAGCGTTGAAATCAGAAGTAATCGCCCATACATGTAAATCGTGCACTTCTTTTACACCATCTTGTTCTTGGAAGAAAGTTTTTATTTCCTCTGTATCCACGTTAGCTGGTTTGCCCTCCATCAAAATATGGATAGCATCTTTTAATACGCGCCAGCCACTAACTAGGATTAACGCCGCAACGATAACACTAGCAATCGGGTCAGCGATGTTCCAACCTAGGAAGATGATTAGAAGCGCCGCAACGATCGCGCCAACAGAACCAAGCAAATCACCAAGCACATGCAAGAAAGCACTACGCATATTTAAATTTTCACTTGTATCACCTTTCATCAAAATCCAAGCAACTAAAATATTAATAAGTAATCCGATAACCGAAATAGTCATCATTCCCGCTCCGATAACTTGCGGCGGGTCAAAGAAACGACCAATTGCTTCATAGAAAATAAAAACGGAAATCCCAACGAGCGTCAACCCGTTTAAAAATGCTGCTAAAATTTCAAAGCGTTTATAGCCGTATGTTTTATCAGAGCTCGCTGCTTTTTCGCCAAATTTAAATGCAGCTAAACTTAATCCTAGCGCGACAGCATCTGAAAGCATATGTCCCGCATCAGAAAGCAGCGCCAAACTATTGGTCATAATTCCGCCAATAACTTCCACTACCATAAATGTAGCGATTAAGATAAAACTAATAAATAATGATTTTTTGTTGGCATTATGCGCATGATTATGATTGTGCCCATGTGCGTGATCGTGGTTATGTGCCATATGATTACTTCCCCTCTGTGAATACCTATTTTCTTTATATGCATATATTAGCATATATACATTTTTAGCGCAACCCATCTTCTGAAAAACTTTCAAACTTACAAAGAAAACCCCTTTAGCTCAGTATCTAAAGGGGTTGTTTTTTTATAAAATTTCTTCTTGCATAAATAATCCTAGTCCGCCGATATCGTGATGCTTGGCAATTTTGTCTGCTTTTTCCAAAGCTAGCGGGATGCCGTTTTCCATCGCTACACCAATTTTTGCTAATTCAATCATGCCGACATCATTTTCATTATCACCAAAAGCAATCGTTGTGTCGAGATTGATATAGCCATTTTCCGCAAGATACGTTAGCCCTTTCGCCTTATCAATGCCTTCGTTCATAATATCAATTAAATTCGAAGCAGACGCTAAAACGGAAAGCGGAAGCCCTTGTAACGCGGCTTTGATTTCTGCTCGCTTGTCTAAGTCGGATTCAATAACTAGAACTTTCAGCGGGAACTCACCTTCACGCAGTACACTGAATGGGTCAGCAGTTAACGTAATTGGAACTTGCTCATTTTCCGGCAACGTTTTATTTAATTCATTGAAAAAGGCGATTTTGCCTGTATTAGTTGGTCCGATAATTCGTTCCGTTGTATAAATATGGTAATTTACCCCAAGTGGTTCAAGCGTATTTAGAATTGTATGTACCAAATCCAGTTCAATATTACTTTTATATAAAATTTCTCCTGTCGTAAAATCGCGTACCAAACCGCCATTACAGGAAATAACTGGTGTCTTAATTTTGAGTTCGTGGATAAATGGTAAAATCGCTAAGTCCAATCGGCCCGTCGCTAGGAAAAGTTTCTTGCCAGCAGTTTGCCAATCCATTAAAACTTCTTTGTTTAACGGATGAATTTGGTCTCCTTTTTTCACAAGTAGCGTTCCGTCCATGTCTGTAATAACTGTGTCAATTGCTAGATTTGCCAATAGTTTTCGCACCCTTCTATAATTCCGTCATTATGTATCTCGATTATAGACGAAATTTATATGATTGTCACGCCGATTTTTGGTATAATAATTTGGAATGGAGGAAGATAGTTAGTGAAGAAATATTTTATTACAATCATGATTTTGCTTTTTGGTACGCTATTTCTTAGTGCTTGCCAAAATGACAAAGAGGCTGAAAACTCTTCGCCTCCTAAGGTAGATTTAAAAGATCAAATACCTATTATTTTAATTCATGGGAGCGGTGGCGACACGCATTCCCTTGATGAAATGGCAGACCAACTAATGAACGAATATAAAAGTTCAAATGAAGCGATGTCAATGTCGATTAGCGCGGACGGAGATATTACTTTCCAAGGCGAGTTAACAAAAGATGCCAAACGTCCAATTATTAAATTCGCTTTCGACCAAAACCAAGCAACACCAGACGATTGGTCTAAGTGGTTAAAAATTGCGATGGTTGATTTAAAAGACCGCTACGGCTTCACGCAAATGGACGGGGTCGGACACTCAAACGGTGGCTTAGCTCTAACTTACTTTGCCGAAGATTATGGCAAAGACGAAACCGTACCCACTTTACGCAAAATAGTAGCAATCGGCTCTCCCTTTAACGATTTAGATCCTAACGATAATGGGAAAGATTTAACATTTAAGAATTTGCCTAATAGTACTGCACAATTAGATTATTTCATGGAAAAACAACAAGATATAAATCCTAATCTTGAAGTACTAGCTATTGCCGGTGAACTAAGCGAGGATAACCCAACCGATGGCGTCGTTCCGACAAATAGCTCACTAGCAACGAGACTCTTTATGCCAGGAAACGCCAAAGCTTATATTGAAGATGTTCAAGTTGGCAAAGGCGCGGTTCACCAAACATTACATGAAACAACGAAAAGCATCGAGAAAACGCACTGGTTTTTAGAAGAATTTAAAACAGACGAAACGCTTATCAAATTAGACTACAAATAGGAGGAATGGCAGTTGTTACACATTGAAGCGAAAATCCAAGTAAAACCCAATTTAGTAGAAGCATTTTTAACCGAAGTGGGCTTAGTCGTTCAGGGATCGCTAAGAGAAGCTGGAAATCATGGTTACGAATTGATTCGCTCAGTGAGTAACAATTCCACCTTTTATCTTTTAGAAAAGTGGGCGGATGAAGCTGCTATTCAGTCCCATAACGCAACAGCACATTATAAACGATTTAAGAGTAATGTGCCTGAATTTTTAGCTGTTCCAATTGAAGTGGCTTTACTTACAAGTTAAATGCAAAAAAGATGGCTTCTATTTGATAGAGGCCATCTTTTTTATTGTTTTATTTACTGTATGATTTTTTGAAAATACGGAATGAAACACCTACAAGTAATAGTCCCGCTAGTAAGAACAGCATGTTTTGGCTGTCTCCTGTTGCCGGTTGTTTACCAGTAGTTTTGTTGCCGTCATCCTCAGTACCGTTACAGTCATTTGATGCTGTCGGATCTGTTGGATCGCCATTATTTTCAGTTACAACTGGTACAACATTTACATCTGTACCATCGTCATTACTGTCATCATCGTTCGGGTCTTCTGCAACCTCTTCGCTAAATTGAGCGTATAAAGTTACTCCGCCAGCAGGCATTTTGCTAGTTGCGAAGTTCCATTTGTTTCCGCCTGTTTTCGCATCAAACCAACCTTCGAAAGTGTAACCTTCTTTTGTTGGTGCCGCTGGTTCAGTGATTAATCCTTCTACTACAATAGCTTCTGTTGTTTGTACATCGTCTATATCAAAAGTAACAATAGCAGTTATTGGTTCTGGTGCTTTAGTGATGTGCACAGTTACTGTTATAGGAGTTGCCGCAACGCCATCTCCATTTACGGAGTTTAATGTTACTGTATAATCTCCTACTTCATTCCATTTTACAACTGTATCTAAATTAGTTGTAACGACAGAATTATCATTTGTTGTAGCTTGAACACTAGTTAGAAAATCAGCTGCAGTTATTTCTGCAAATTGCATGTAGCTGATTTCTGTATTTGCTGTAATTACTGGTGCTGGTGATTTAGCAACGCGAACGGTTACTTTCACTGGTTCAGCTTCAAATCCAGCAGTATTTTTGGCATTCAATGTTACTTCATATGCTCCAGCTTTTGTAAAATCTACTACAGAGTTGAAGTTAGAAGTAATTGTTGCTCCTTCTGTTGCACTTGCAGAAACACTTGCTAAAAATTGAGCTTCTGTTACACTCGCATTTTTATCGTAGTTCATTTCTGCATTTGCTGTAATTACTGGTAGATCAACAATTTTCACTGGTACAGTTACTTTCCCGGAGAAACTTCCTTGAATTGTTGTATCAGCAATATAATCACTGAACTCAAAATCTACAGTAGTTACACCTTCTAGTTTCGCTGTGTTCCATTTAAGTTGGCTGTTAGTATAAACACCTTCATTGGAGATGTTTTTCGGTGTAGATGCTTGTCCAAAGTTTTTGATTTCGTTATCAAAAATTAATGTAGTTGCTCCTACTTTTTCAGATAATGTAACTGTTTGACCAGTTGCATTAACAACATTCAATTCAGGTGAATTTGTTTTTAAGCTCTCTGGTAATACACCGATATGGTTGTTATTTACAGAAAGGACAGTCATTTTAGGGAACGATTTCAAAGATTCTAATTCAGTGATTTCATTTTTACTAGCGTAAATAGTTGTAACGCTTGGTAAATTTTCCAAACCTGCTAAAGTAGTTACCTTGTTGCCATATACGTTTACGTTTTTAGCTTCTGGCATATTTTTCACACTAATATCTGTAATTCCACACTCATTTAGTTCGATTAAATCTGTCATTGATGGCAAGTTATCTAAAGTAACTTTAGTCAAGGTAGGTGTTTTGGAGAAATTAATAATATCCAGTCCACCGTCAACAAAACTACCTGCTTGTTTCAACGCTGGAAGATTTTTTAAAACTACCTCAGTTAACTCTGCTGAACCTTGTGTGTCAGTAGCAACTTTAGTTAGTTTAGGTTGATCTTGAATATCAAGCTTCGTTAAATCATTACCAGTTAAATTAATATTAGTTAATTCCGGTAAAACGTTTTCACCTTTTAAAGTGAAATTAGTAATTTGGTTTGATCTTACATCTAAGCTAGTTAAATTAGTCAGATACTCGATACCTGCTAAATTAGTAATACCTTTCGATACAGCTGTTAATGATGTAACTTTGTCCAAGTCTCTTTGTACTACTACTAGATTAGGATCACTATCATCATTACCATAAATTTCTTTTAAAACAGCTTTAGCTAAAGCTTCATCAGGGAACAAAGTTTTGTAAACGCTACCTCTTGGAATGGTTGCTTTTAAATTCCCTACTTTTTGGGGTGTTTCTTCTTTAGGCTTTTCTTCATTTTCTGAAGCCAAGGCTGCTAAAGGATACGCATTAAATGATTGGAAAAGAATCATTCCTGCTGCAATTATAAAACCTACTTTTCTTTTCACGATTGTCCTCCTTATCAAAGTTGTTAATTAAATATATAAGTTGCCATAAAAAAACGTACCTAATTAAATTCAATAGAAGGTACGCACATGAACTCACATTAGTATTATATATGTAAAAACATTTTAACAAATACTAAAAATAGACTAATAATAGCTAAAAACAGTATAAATGTGTCCTATTTGTGAATATGTTTTTTTAAGTTTTCACACAATTATCGCTTGTTTTTTCAATAGCAAAACCTTTCGTATAGGCGGAAACTAGTTGCTATCAAAAGGTTTTCACCTAAGTGGTACAGTTATAATCATATACAAATCATATTTCCGCCTTCCTCCCTCAATAAGTCCCACTTGATACATTGAGTACCAAAACAGGAAAAACAGCTTTGCGGGTGTATACATATTGTATCGATGCGTATACAAAAAAGCTGAGTTTGGTTTTTAGAGCCAAACTCAACTTTTAACTTTTTTGGGTATTATTTAGCAGAAGTCTTCTTGAAAACTCGTAATGCCCCGCCAATAAGTAACAATCCGCCTAATAAGTATAGGACGTTTTCTTGGTTACCTGTTAATGGTAGTTTTTTACTTTGTTGATTTGTCTTTGCAGGATCTGCTGTCGTGTTTGTTGGTGCAGCTACTACTCCAGCGATTGGTTGAATAGGTTGAGTCGGTTGTTCTGGTTGTGATGGCTGCGCTGGATTTCCAACATTATTTTCTGCATCTTTACTAAATTGAGCATATAATGTTACATCTTTTGCTGGCATTTTATTTGTCTGGAAATCCCATTTGTTTCCACCTGTTTTTGCATCATACCATCCTGTGAACGTATAACCTGCTTTTGTTGGTGCGGCTGGCTCTTCTAAAAGACCATCGTAATCAATTGTTTGCGAAGTAGTTGTATCATCCGCATTCAATGTAGCTTTATAACTATTAAGGCTAAACTGCGCATATAAAGTTAATTCATTTGCTTGCATCGGGTTTTGGAAATCCCATTTATTTCCGCCTGTTTCGGCATCATACCATCCTGTAAACGTATAGCCTGTTTTTGTTGGTTTTGTTGGTTCTTTAATGACGCCTGGGTAATCAACTATTTGTGTAGTGGTTGTATCTCCTGCATTAAGGTTAACAGGGAATGTATTTGCTCTAAATTGTGCATATAAAGTTATATCTTCTCCTGGCATTCTGTCTGTTGTGAAATCCCATTTATTTCCACCTGTTTTGGCATCATACCAACCAATAAAAGTATAACCTTCTTTCGTTGGCTTCGTTGGTTCATACAATAATTCTTGGTAAATTACTCTTTGCGTAGAAGTTCTTTCTTCTGAGATTAAATTAGCGTTGTAGCTATTAATTCTAAATTGTGCGTACAAAGTTACATCTGTTGCAGGCATTGGCGTGTTAAAGTTCCACTGAGTTCCACCAGTCGGCTCATCATACCACCCAACAAAGCTGTATCCATCTTTTCCTGGTCTTGCTGGCGATGGGACCGGCTTTCCAACTTCATAAGGCAAAGTTGTTACTCGACCTACGCTATAATAAATCATATTTGCCATAATTCGAGTGTCTGTTTCTGTACCTCCATCACCGTCTGCAGCCCAAGTAGTTAAGGGAAACACATTTAATGATTGAAAAAGAAAGGCCCCTGCTATAATAATTAAACTTATTTTTCTTTTCACGATTTTCCTCCTAGTTGTATAAAAAATTATATTTTATATGTATTAATCGCTTAAAACAAAAAAACACCCGCTATTTATGTAAAAGATGTCCCTCATTTAATCACAAATTAGATTATATCCTTAAAAGCCTATTTATGGATGCTAAAATTAGACTTAAATACAAGTTTTTTGTGTCTGTTTTATGACGAAATAAGCTATTTTGTAGAATTTTGCTTCATATGGCTTATTTTTGCGTATTATTTTATTACTTTATTTAAAATAGATGCGCTAGTTCAATAGTAAACTTGGCACTCCTATTTTGTAAATAGCAACTAAAATTATAAAAATATGACCTCCCGTATGAAGCAACTGTCAACCCAATCAAGAATCACGCTTTCTTTCTATTTTGCTCATAATAACGTAAAAGAAGGTTTGGCCACGTGCGGGCCAAACCTTCTTTTAATTCTTCAAATATCCATCCTCAATCCGAATTACGCGGTCGACTAAATCTAAAACTCGTTCATCGTGCGTAACCATGATTGCTGCTTTGTTTTTCCGTTTCACTTCATCCGCAATCATTTGGACGACTTTGTGACCACGGTTTGCATCTAAACTCGCGGTTGGTTCGTCCGCTAAAATAATATCGGGATCGTTCATCAGCGCCCTAGCAATCGCAACACGTTGTTTCTCCCCGCCGGATAAACTTTCTGGATAGTTATTTTGGCGATGAGTTAAGCCTAATTCTTTGAGTAGCTTATCTGCTTTTTCTTTCGCAATTCGTCCTTTTTCGCCGGATAGTTCTGCGATTACGAGTAATTGGTCGCGCACGTTTAAGTACGGGATTAGGTTTGCGCCTTGGAAAATAAAGCCAATTTTATCGAGCCGGACTTTTGTTAGGTCCTTACTTGTAAGGTTATTTAGCATTTTTCCACCAATCGCAATTTCGCCTTCTGTTGGGGATAATAAAGCGCCCGCTATGGATAAAAAGGTGCTTTTCCCTGCGCCTGATGGACCGACGATGGCAACAAATTCGCCTTGCGCCACTTCTAAAGATACGTTTTTCAACACTTCGATGACTTGCTCGCCATCTTGATAATTTTTAGAAATATTTTTCATCGTTAAAGTCATTAGTTTGCCCTCCCAATTGCTTCTAGCGCGTCTACTTTTGCTACACGATAGAGTGATAACATTGATCCGATGACCGCTACAACAAGGAATAAAGCGGAGCAGCCGACTGCGAGTACCGGGCTAAGGGTAAATGGCATGCTCGCTGGTAAAATTGCGGCAAGTCCGAATGTTAAGCCATTCCCAATCAGCAAACTTACGACCGATAGGAAAACAACTTGGGTGACGATGCTTCGCGCTAAATATGCTGTTCGTGCGCCAACCGCCTTTAAAAGGCCAAATTGGTTGATTTTTTGAATCGTAATGACGTAGAAAAAGGCAGCTAAGACAAATGCGGCGATAACGAATAAAAAGGCAATCATCATGAGTAAGGAGCCTTGTTCTTCTGAATAGCCGGGGATTCCTTGTAGCACTTCTTTACTGGATGAAAGTTCGAGTGAGCCGAGTGATAGTTTTTCGGCGGTGCTTTTCGATACATCTAGTGCGACTGCGTTGTATTCTCCTTCTGCGGCTTGGTTTGTTTGGTGGACTAGTTTCCATGCATCCCAACCAACGAAAATAACTGGTGAATGGCTGAATGTGTTATTTTTCGTAAAGGCAGTAATCGTAAAGGTTTCTCCGGTTGCGCTGTCTTTGAGCTTGCTTCCTAATTTATAGCCAGATTCTTTTAAAGAAATATCAGCAACTACTTCTTTTGTTTGTTGTGGCGCCGTTCCTTCTGAGATGGTCGGTTTCAGGAAGCCCGTTTTATCTATACCAAAATAGGTAATGTCTGTTTTTTTGTCTTTGTTTGGTGGGGTAATTGTTCCCATTTGTACGCCTAGGTTGGTGCTTTCTGATTTTTTCAGTTGTTTTGCTACTTTTTCTGTTTCTACTACGGTTAAATTGGACCTCGTTAGGCGATTATCTGAGTCTTTTTGTAGTACATAATAGGTCGCTTTGTTTGATGAAATGGCTGCTCCGTTATCGTTTGCTAGTCCGTTTGCCAGACCTGTTACAAATAAAACGAGCCATGCGATTAATACCATAATTAATCCGATTAAAATATAGCGTAGTTTTGCATGTTTTAATTCTCTTAATGCCAAAAACATTCCGTTCAACTCCTTCTAAGATCTTACACTTAGTTTAAAGAAGTTTTGTAAACGGAATATGAATCGGATTTTACAAATTTAGTTTTTAGGTAGTTTGACGGTAAAAGTTGTGCCGTGATTGCTTTCAACCGTGATTTCGCCGTGGTGTAACGTGATGATTTTTTTGCAAATCGACAAGCCTAAACCGCTAGAACCTTCTTCGCGAGTGCGGCTTTGGTTGGCTTTGTAAAAACGGTCGAAAATCTTGGCAATATCTGGCTTACTGATGCCGACGCCGCTATCTTGAACTTCTACGAGAATGTTTGTTGCATCCTCATGAAGGCGGATTTGGATATTACCGCCTGATGGTGTAAATTTAATCGCGTTAGTTAATAAATTGGACCATACTTGATAGAGCAGTTCCGCGTCGCCAGTGTAATTTACATCAGCTAGTTCTAGGTTTATTGTTAGCTCTTTTTCCCGCCAGCTCCATTCGGTCATTTGGATTAGTTGGCGCCATTGTTCGGCTAGTCGGACTGGTTCTTTTTTCCGTAATTCCGATTCTTGGTCGAGTGAGGCTAGTGTGAGCAATTGTTTTGTCAGGGAAGATAAGCGGGTTGTTTCTTCTGATAAAATGGTTAAATAGTCTGCCTGTTCTTTTTCTGTTAACGTTCCCGATCCCAATAACCTCGCAAAGCCTTGCATGGATGTCAGTGGCGATTGCAGTTCATGAGAGACGTTTGCGACAAATTCTTGGCGAGCAGCTTCAGATTTTTCGAGTTCACTAGCCATTTTGGCAAACGAATCCGCCAGCTGACCAATTTCGTCTTTACGCCGGACTTCGAGCGCAACATCGTAATTACCTTTACGTATTTTTCGAGTTGCGTTGGTCAGTTTTACGACTGGTTTCACGATGTATCTACCACTAATCAGGACAAATAGAATGCTGATAATGGACGTGAAAACCAAAATCATCGCGAAAAAGATCCGGAGTTCGCCGAATTGCTGTTCCGGGTCTTGCCGTATGAATAGCGCCAGTTGTTTACCGTCTGTTTTGACCGGGACACCAATGGTATTTCGGACGTCATTATCAAAAAATCCCGTGATAAAAATGCCGGTATTGAACGTGTCGATTCCATGGTACGTTTCGCCTTTTAGCACTTGTTGAATCGTTTTGTCGGGTAACTCTTTTTTTCGAAATTCCCCGCCGAAATAAGTCGATTGGTTTGCTCCGTCCGTAAGATACAGTTCGTAACCCAGCTCCCCCACATTTTCCAAGTACTCATTCAAAGAAATCGTTGCATTCGATTGATAAAATTGTTGGACTTCCTTCGCAATTTTAGCGGTTTTTTCGTCGTTGAAGGGCTTTAATTTTATTTGGTAGTAAATGTTGGCGAAGAAAAAACCGAGTAAGCTGCTGGAAAGAATGACGACGAGCATTGTGATAACGATGCGGCTGTATAGCGATTTCATGTTGTCTCCTCCAATTTATAACCAACGCCGCGCACGGTAACAATCCGAATCCCATCCTTTGCCTCGTCAAAATGATCGCGCAAACGTTTAATATGTACATCAACTGTTCGGTCACTGCCGTCATAGTCACGCTGCCAAATACGTTCAATTAATTCTTCACGGGTGAAAATGCGGCCGGGATAGCTCGCTAGTTGATATAATAGCTCAAATTCTTTCACGGGAATCATTCGTTCTTGGTTGCCGATTTTTATGCCGTAGCTTTTTTGATCAATGGTGATGTTTCCGATATGGATTTTCACTTCGCTTGCTTGGTTGGAACGGCGTAGCAAGGCGCGAATTCGGAAGACTAGCTCTTGCGGTTCAAAAGGTTTGGTGACGTAATCATCGGTACCCACTTCAAAACCGCGCGATTTATCAGCAAGTGCATCTTTGGCAGTCAGCATAATTACTGGAATATCGGGATAGCTTGCGCGCATTTTTTTGCATAGTTCGAAGCCGTCCATGTTGGGCATCATTACATCAATGACAGCCAGGTGAACTTGCTCCGTTTCGGTAATTTGCTCGGCTTCTACGCCATCATTTGCCTCTAGAACGCGAAATCCTTCTGCGCGGAGATAGTGTCCCACGAGTTTCAATATGTGTCGATCATCATCTACTACTAAAATTTGTTTCATCTTTCTACTCACCTTACCGTCCTATTTTACTGCATCATATCAAAGTTACGTGATTCGTTCAAATCCGGAATAGACGTTTAACCGATCACCTCGAATGAAGCCCACTGTTGTGATGTTGAGTTCTTCGGCCATATTAATCGCTAGTTCGGTTGGGGCGGAACGGGATAAAATAATTCCGCAACCTAGTTTGGCTGTTTTAACGAGGATTTCCGACGAGATTCGCCCGCTAAAAATAATCGCTTTATCTTCGGTCGCTGTCCCGTCTTGCAAGGCACGGCCGTATATTTTATCGAGCGCATTATGCCGCCCGATGTCCATTCGGCTATAAATAATTTCCGCTGAACTGCAAAGCGCCGCATTATGAACGCCGCCAGTTTGATGAAAGGTTGCGGAATTTTGTTCGAATTTGTCCATTAAGTCGAAAATCGCGTTGGTTGTCAGTTTTAGACTTGAGTTTTGCTTTACGTTGACGAGTGAGGCATCTGATTGAAAATAGAAATTCTCACGCGATTTGCCGCAACATGAGGTGATGTAGCGCTTGCCGCGATACTTGGCGTTGAATTTATTGACAAAATTGGCGCTAACTTTGGCGTGGCCGGTCGCTTCGATGATATCTACGGAATCGATGTCTTCTGGGCCACGAATGATGCCTTCCGAGGTCAGAAAGCCGACGACTAAATCTTCCAGATATTCTGGCGTGCAGACGATGGTTACGAGTTCTTGGTCGTTGACGTAGATAGTTAGCGGATACTCGGTCGCCACGCTTGATTCGATTTCTTGGAAAGTGCCTGCTTCAAAACGGCGGATTTTTTGACGCGATACGATATCCATCAAAACCCTCTCCTCTCTAAACCGAAACAGCGATACCATAAAGCCTCGCTGTTTCGCCTACTTATTTTAATGTTTGCCCAACTTCTTTTAAAAAGGTCATGCCGTATCGGAGTGCGCGGTTGACATCGGGGTCTTTCAGCGCCTTCATCATCGCTAACATTCCCATGATTTCATCGTTTTTCGCGCTTTCCTCTGCTTTTTTCGCCGCATTTTTCAAATTGGCTATCATTTCCTCGGTCTGCTCTGGTTTCGTATCGGTTAACAGCTTGCTCGAAATCATCATATTATTAATCGCATTCGTCATCGGTTCTTTGCGCCACTCATTCAAAAAAGTTTTCGTAATATCCCCGCGAGCCTTTATCGCGCTATTCAAAGCCTCAAGCGCACCCGATTCTTGCAGCAATTTTACCGTTTCTAAGATTTCAATAAAACCAGAATCTTGTTCAGCAATATCCGCTTTCATTTGTTCTAAACGTTCTTGTTCCAATTCTTCCGGGGTCTTTTTTGTATTACGAATCGTTGAAATTGGTTCTGCCATCAATGATTCCTCCCTTTCCCGCCGCAGCCGCAGTTACCACCACAAGCGCAGTTCACTTTAGAAATCGGTTGATAATCTTCTCTTGACCACTTGCGCTCCACCTCCGCCCCATTTTGCGGGAACCTTTTACGATTGCGTGGATTGTGATCAGGAAGTGGGTTTTTCCCAGTTTTTTCAAGCACAGTTAGATTCACTTTGGTTTGTTTATAGGCCGGCGTTTTGGTCCGAACATCCCCAGCACTTGAAGTCAGCAAATTGACCGCAGTTTCGCTACTCACAGAATGCATCGGCACGTAGACCTCATGCCCTTCCATCCGCTCAGTCACAACTGCCCGCAACTTAATACGACCATACGGCGAACTCAGACGAACGAGCGAACCACTTTCGATATCACGTTCTTTCGCTAATTCATGCGACACTTCCACAAACACTTCCGGCAATTTATAATCCAAGCCTTTCGATTTATCCGTCAAATTCCCCTCATGGAACTGCTCCAACAACCGCCCATTATTCAGCGTTAAATTATATTCTTCCGGGAAAGTAATCGGTGCAATATACGGTAACGTCGAAAATTGCGCTTTACCATCTGGAAAATTAAATCGTTCTTCATAAAGTAACGGCATATCTTTCCCATCCTCGCTTACCGGCCACACCAGGCTGTTAAACCCTTGCATCCGGTCATAACGAACCCCTGCGAAAAATGGCGCCAAGCTAGCAATTTCGTCCATAATTTCGCTTGGATGATCGTAATTCCAGTCAGTTCTTCCGCATGCTCTTGCCACCTCTTGAATAATCCACCAGTCTGGCTTCGAATCCCCAAGTGGCTCTAATACCTCATAAAGTCGTTGCACGCGGCGCTCTGTATTCGTAAATGTCCCCTCTTTTTCAAGTGAAGGAGCTGCTGGAAAAACAACATCCGCAAACTGCGCGGTTTTTGATAAAAAGACATCTTGAACAACAAAGAAATCAAGACTGGCAAGAATTTCTTGCACATGATTCGAGTTAGAGTCCACCCAAGCCATTTCCTCACCAATTACATACATAGAATGGAGCGTTCCCGCCTCAATCGCATCGAGCATTTCATTATTTTTCAGACCTGGTTCTGGTGAAATCGACACGCCATAAGCTTCCTCAAAACGCGCGCGAACTTCATCATTTCCAAGTAGCTGAATTCCAGGCAAAACATTTGGCAACGAACCCATATCACAAGCACCTTGTACATTATTGTGCCCTCTAAGCGGATAAGCGCCCGCACCGTGTCTTCCGAAGTTCCCAGTGACAAGAAGCAAATTCGCAATCGCCGACGATGTATGCGAGCCGGCAATATTTTGCGTAACGCCCATTCCCCAACAAACCGCCGTCCCGTCCGCTTCATGAATCATCTGCGCCACTAATTTCAACGTTTCAATAGGTAGCCCCGTTTCGCTTTCTGCATAAGCAAGTGTAAATGGTTCTAAAAAGGCTAGATAATCCGCGACATTGCTAATCCGATTTTCCATAAAGACCTCATCATGCCATCCCTGATCAATCATATATTTCGCAACCGCCGTCAACCAAACAAAGTCGGTTCCTTGTTTCGGATGAATAAACAAATCCGAACGCTCCGCCATTTCATGTTTCCGCAAATCAGAAACAATCAGCTTTTGACCACGTGTTTTTTGCGCTCGCTTGATTCTGCTAGCAAGAACCGGATGCCCATCAGCCGGAGAAGCACCAACAATAATCACAAGTCCTGCTGATTCAATATCTTCTACCGTCCCCGAATCCGCACCAATCCCAACCGTCCGCGTTAGCCCATCCGAAGCCGGCGCCTGACAATAACGCGAACAATTATCAATATTATTCGTTTCAAAAACCTGCCGCGCCAATTTTTGCATCAAATAGTTTTCTTCATTGGTTGTTTTAGACGAACTAATAAATCCAAGCGAATCATTGCCGTACTTAGCCTGAATTTCCCGCAGCTTGGTCGCAACTAACTGAATCGCATCTTCCCAACTCGCCGGCA
Organism: Listeria cossartiae subsp. cossartiae; assembly: GCF_014224155.1. Classification (GTDB taxonomy): domain Bacteria; phylum Bacillota; class Bacilli; order Lactobacillales; family Listeriaceae; genus Listeria; species Listeria cossartiae. The sequence goes on from NZ_JAASUI010000004.1 coordinate 222,416, forward strand.
CAAATTCATTACCCTCGCGGATGAGCGGCGTCGTAATCCGCTTTTCACTATTAACAAAATCCCAACCAAATTTCCCTTTCACACACGTCGCAAATTTGTTCACCGGGCCTTCCCCAGTTGGCTCGACCTTCAAGATTTTGCGATCCTTCGTCCATACCTCAAACGTACACCCAACCCCGCAGAAAGTACAAACTGTCTTCGTTTTCTTCGTCCGTGTTTCCCGCATCGCTGCTTCCATTTCCGACACAGCAAAAACCGTCTGATAATTTGGCTCCACTTTTTTCACCATATCAATCATCGGTTCTAGCATATCTTCATCTAACCCAGTCATAAAGCCAGCTTGGCCAAGCATCGATTTTTCCATCAACGCATTACAAGGGCACACCGTCGCGCAAAGCCCACATGAAACACATGACGATAAATTCGCCGGACGATCATCATCCCAAATAACCCGCGGCTGACTGCGTTCCCAATCAATCGAAAGCGTCTCATTCACCTGCACTTGCTGACACGCCTCCACACAGCGCCCACAAAGAATACATTGATCCGGATCATAACGATAAAACGGATGCGAAAAATCATTCAGATAACCTTTTTCGCGGTAAGGTCGTTCTTGTTTTTCCACACCGAGCAGTTCCGTCGTATTATGTACTTTGCAGTTGCCATTATTGTTATCACACACCGTACAATACAATAAATGATTTTCCAAAATCCGGTCCATCGCTTCTAATTGCGCATCTTTCGCCAGTTCTGAATTCGTTTTAATTTCCATCCCGTCTGTTAGATTCGTGCTGCACGCCCGCACAAGTTCCCCGTCAACCTCGCACATACACGTATCACAAGATTGAATTGGCCCAATTTGCTCACTATAACAAATATGCGGATGCTGTATTCCTTCTGCATTTAAATAGTCCAGTATTCGCGTTCCTTCCACCACATCCCGCGCCACGCCATTAATTTGCACCGATACTTTTGCGCCCATCACATTACCTCCTATATAGAGAAAGCGTTTCCAATTTTCGCTTATATTATAACAGTTCTCCCTTAAAAATCACAGTAATACGACAGTTGATAATCGTTCTCAAACAGCACTACTATGCGATTTCCCTCACAATGATATTGAATTCATTGACACTTATCCAATTTTTCTGTATTCTTTATTACAAAGCTATGATGAGAAAAGTACGACATTCGTTTTTTCCAAAAGAGAGTTCCGTCTGCTGAAAAGGAACAAAGAACCATGTCCGAAAATGGCCTCTGAGTTTTGTCGCTGAAATGAAGTAAGCTGCAACGGATTTGGCGTCCGTTATCAAATGCCCTAAGTATTTTCTACATAAATGCTTATTTGAGGTTTTCAGTGTGAGCTGGAAATAAATTAAGGTGGTACCGCGTGAAATTTTCTCGCCCTTATTCCAAGATATTATTTTGGACGAGGGCGAGTTTTATTTTACCCTAAATTGTTGAAAATGGAGGAATTTAAAATGACAAAACAGCTACTTGTTTTACAATCCGATTTTGGTATTAGTGATGGTGCAGTTAGTGCAATGTATGGCGTGATTAACAGTGTTAGTGTCGATTTACAAATATACGATTTAACACATCAAATTCCTCAATTTAATATTTGGGAGGCATCTTATCGTTTACTACAAACCGTAACTTACTGGCCTGAAAATACGATTTTTGTCTCGATTGTCGATCCTGGTGTTGGTTCGAAACGACGCAGTGTAGCCGTTTTAACAGAAGATGGTCATTATATTATTACACCCGACAACGGCACTTTAACTCATATCGCACATTACGGAACGATAAAAGAAGTTCGTTTGATTGATGAAGAAAAAAATCGGCTGCCAAAATCAGGCGCTTCTCATACTTTTCACGGCCGTGATATTTTTGCCTATACGGCGGCCAGGCTTGCTGCTGGCGTGATCAGCTTTGAAGATATTGGACCCGCAGCCGCTCCCGAATCAATTGTCTCCCTGAGTTTAAGTGATTCCTACTTAGAAAGCGAGCAAGCTTTTGGCACGATTGATATTATTGACCGCCCATTTGGCAACCTTTGGACAAATATTCGTCGGACCGATTTCCTTGAGCTCGGCGCCAACTACGGCGATTCCATTGAAGTCCTAATCAAACACCACGATCGCGTAGTTTATAAAAATTTCGTTACCTACAGTCGCTCATTCGCAGACTTGCGCATCGGCGAACCACTCATCTACGTCAACTCACTCGACAACCTCGGCCTTGGTATCAATCAAGGTTCGTTCGTAGACGCTTACTCAGTAGGGACCGGCACCAGCTGGAAAGTCACCCTAAAAAAAGCATAAAAAAACAGGGTCAATCGTCCAAATTGGATTTTTGACCCTGTTTCATTTTTTATTTCGTATATTCTTTGACGATTGGTTCTTGTTTTTTATTTTTAAGGAATAGACTTAAAATCATCCCAATAGCCGCGAAAATTGCAGCAACCATAAACGCCGCACGCATTCCGTCCAAACTAGCATCTTGCGCTTTTTGAGCAAAACTAGCTGGGTCGGTCGCCATAAGCGCCTTACCTGGCATATTATCTTTCGTCACATTCGTTAAAACAGTAATAAGTACCGCAGTTCCAATTGAACCAGCAATTTGTCGAATCGTATTATTCACTGCCGAACCGTGATTAATCAAGTGGTTAGGAAGTGCATTCATACCCGCAGTCGAAACTGGCATCATCGCCATCGAAATCCCGAAGAATCTCACTGCGTAAAACACAACAATATACCAAAGCGGCGTATCCATCGTTAAGAACATAAATGGAATTGTACCGATAGTCAAAATGGTAACCCCGGTAATCGTCAGCCATTTTGCCCCAATTTTATCGAAAATAATACCCGTAATCGGACTCATTATCCCCATAATAATCGCACCCGGAAGTAATAACAGACCTGACTGAAGCGCCGACTCCCCGCGAATGGTTTGAATATAAAGTGGCAATACAATCTCCGCACCAATCATCGCCATTGTTACAATCGAACCAAGAACAACTGACAATGAAAATACTGGATATTTAAACACATGCAGTTCAAGCATCGGATTCTCAATAACCAGTTGGCGCCATACAAACAGCCCAATAACAACGACACCAATAATTAACATCGTAATAACTGTCGCATCTCCCCAACCATCATTCCCCGCTGAACTAAATCCATAAAGGAGTGACCCAAAACCAATTGAAGACATGACAATCGAAAGAAAATCAATTTTTGTATCAGTTAATTTCACTACTTTTTTCATTCCAAAGAACGCTAAAATAATATCGATTACTGCGATTGGAATTAAAATAAGAAATAATACGCGCCAATCATACGAATCTACAATCCAACCAGACAATGTTGGCCCAATTGCTGGAGCAAACGCAATAACAAGCCCCATCAGCCCCATTGCCGCCCCACGTTTTTCACGAGGGAAAATCAGCAAGAAGATTGTTTGAAGTAACGGCATCATAATCCCTGCACCAGCCGCTTGAACAATACGACCAGTAAGTAATACCGGGAAAGAACCCGCCACTGATGCAATAATTGTACCAATTGTAAATACAGTCATCGCCGTAATAAATAACGTTTTCGAACTAATTTTTTCAATTAAAAGTGCTGTAATCGGAATCATAATCCCATTTGTCAGCAAGAAAGCTGTCGTTAACCATTGCCCAGTTGCTGCTGTAATATGCAAATCATCCATAATCATTGGCAGTGCTGTTGCAAGTAACGTCTGATTCAAAATCGCTACAAATGCCCCAATAATCATTGTTACTACTAATAAACTTCTACTATACGACTTCCCGTTAACATCAACGGGCCGTTCTACTGCTGTACTATTCAAAATTAATACCCCTTCCCATGTGGAAATTTCCAGATGAATAATAGAAGTATAATAAAAAAAGACCAACAAGTCAACAAAAAGTGACTAGTCGGTCTAAAATTTATAAAAGCCCGTTCACACAAGCTTCTAATTTATTTACTTCTTTCGTCAAACTTGCTGGCACGTGCTGTTTTAAATATAGCAATGTCCCTTGAACCATGAAATCTCTAGGCGCTTCATTATTATTAATCTCACCAACAAGCGCATTCATCGATTCCTTATACTGCCATTTATCCGAATCAGCAATATCCGCATTCTCAATCCCGACATTAAGCTCCTCAAGCGCTTCCCGAAGTTTAGCCAAACGCTTATTGCGGATCATCGTTTGGTCCGGCACTAGATTTTCCGTGTCCGCTTCCGTAAACACAATCTCCCCACTCTCCAAAATATCCTTAACAAGCGCATCAAGCCTTCTTACAACATAAGGAATCGCCCGTTCAATCAATCCCGAGCTAACATTCTTGCTCCCACTAGCAAAGACATACATCGCCGCCATACCACTAAGCAACATCGTAATATCATTAATATACGGCTCCGTTTCCTCCCCGTAAACCTCTAACAACTGATATTTAACCCATTCCATATTTTTCAGCCGAACATTCTGTAAAAACGCATTAAAATCATCATCAATCATTGTCTGAGAAAAAGTAATATTCAATATCTCCCCATTCTCCGTATAAAAATGAATAATAATCTTCAAACACTCCGTAAAATTATCCTTCTTCGTCCCGTCCAGCGCCATCGTATACTCCAAACGCTGATGCAAAACCGAATACTCCTGCTTAAAAATCACAATCGCCAGTTCCTCTTTCGAAGTAAAATAATTATAAAAAGTCCCTTTAGAAATCCCAGCTGCATCAACCATATCTTGTACAGACGTTTTCAAATACCCTTGTTTTTGAAATACTTCCTTAGCCGACTTAATAATCCGCTGTTTCTTCTCCTTCAAAAAAACACACCATCCCGTCCAGTTATTATACCCCTAGTATAATCTATTTATACTCGCGATTCAAGGTAAGGCTGTTAGTCCATTATGTTTCCTAAAAATCCAATTATATTCACTCAAAACTTCCTATTTAGACAAATAAAAAAAGCTTCGCATTTTAGCGAAACACTCAAAGTACCAACATATTGTATTAAGCCACTTGTCGGATTTGAACCGACGACCCCTTCCTTACCATGGAAGTGCTCTACCAACTGAGCTAAAGCGGCAGCAAAGCCTTTCAAATAAAAAAATGGCTCCACAGGCAGGACTCGAACCTGCGACCGATCGGTTAACAGCCGATTGCTCTACCAACTGAGCTACTGTGGAATAATAAATTGCCCGGCAGCGACCTACTCTCGCAGGGGGAAGCCCCCAACTACCATTGGCGCGGAGAAGCTTAACTACCGTGT